>JAUTXM010000046.1 GCA_030838025.1 Acidimicrobiaceae bacterium | reverse complement strand
AACGGGGTGACGGTCCGGCGATTTCGGTCGACCGGGACCCGCCATCCCCGCTTCGACGAACTGTCGGGGCCGGTGCTTGCCGATCCAGCCGCGGTCACACCCGCGGACGAGCGGCGATGGCTGGAACTCCAGGGCCCGGTCTGCCCCGAGGTCCTCGACCAGGCCGCTTCGTCGGGGGCCGACCTGATCATCTTCTACCCCTACCTGTACTGGCCGACGGTCGAGGGAGTGTTGCGCTTCGGCCCGCGCAGTGTCCTGCACCCGGCCACCCACGACGAGGCCCCGATCAGGCTGCCGGTCTTTCGGCGGGTGTTCGAAACGGCGGGGGCCCTGGTGTTCCAGACGGCGGCCGAACGGTCCATGACCGAGCGGTTCTTCCCCGTCGTGAGCGCCCACCCGCAGGCGGTGATCGGTCTCGGCGTCATCGAGGCGCCGGGCGACGTGGCCCGGGCCAGGGCCGAGACGGGCGTCGGGGACCGCCCGTTCCTGCTGTGCCTGGGCCGGATGGACGAGGGGAAGGGCTCGCTGCTGCTGTACCGCTTCTTCGCGGCCTACAAGAAACGTCATCCGGGTCCGCTCGCCCTGCTCTTCGTGGGTCCCGTCGTCGACCACGTCCCCGCCCACCCCGATGTCGTGGTCGCCGGGACCGTTGACGAAGCGGTGAAATGGGGCGCGCTGCGGGCGGCGTCGATCCTGGTCTCGCCCTCCCCCCTGGAGTCCTTCTCGCTGGCGTTGCTCGAAGGTTGGACGGCGGCCCGGCCGGTCCTCGTCAACGACGTCTGCGAGGCCACCCGCCACCATGTGCGGAGTTCGCGAGGCGGGTTGACCTTCGATTCGTACGCCAGCTTCGAAGTGGGGCTCGAACGGCTGCTCGATGATCGTGCCACGTCGGCGGCCATGGGACAGGCCGGACATGCCTATGTCGAGGCTCGGTTTGGCTGGACGCGACTGAGCCGTCGGTACCGCCGCTTCCTCGAGTCTCAGGCAGCCCGGGCGGCTGGCCAACCCCGGTCGTCACTACCCGGGAAGTAGGATCGGGCCGCCGTGGACGGGACACAATCACCCGATAGCGACCAACCGGACCGATTGCACGAACTCGAAAGCCTCCTCCGGCAGGCCATCCAGGACGGCCGCGCTGGGGTGGCGACCCACGACGGCAACGGCCATGGATCGCTTGAGCGGTGGGGTACACCGTCGGCGCCGGCGCTCGAGGTTGCCGCCCTCCGGCAGGAGTTGGAGACGCTGCGCCGGCGGGCCAACTTCGACGTGAGCAGAATTCCCGGGACCTCGGAGATGCCCGGCGGCGAGGCGGCCCATCGGCTCATCGCCAAGTTGGTGCGCCGCCAGACGCAAGGAACCCTGGACCAGGTGCACGACCTGGCGACCCAGGCCATCGTCGTCCTCGACGGTGTTGTCGCCGCCCTCGAGCACCACCTGACGGACTCGCATGGCGATCTGGACCGCCAACTCGACGAGATCCTGTACCGCCTGGCCCGCTTCGAACGACCCTCGGAGGGAGTCGAACCGGATCTGGTCCACCTGCGCCAGCGGGTCGAGCAACTCGAAGCCGCCGAAGCGTCGAGAAGGTTCCGGCCGTGGTATCGCAACCAGGACTTCGAGGACCGCTTTCGCGGCAGCCGGGAGGAGATGCTCGACCGCTACCGCGACATCGCCGAGCGCCTCGACGGCTGCCAGCCCGTCCTCGACGTCGGCTTCGGGCGGGGCGAGCTGCTGGAGCTCCTGGCGGCTCGCGGGGTCGCGGCCCGAGGCGTCGAGATCGATCCTGCCCTGGTGGACGAGGCCCGGGCCCGAGGCTGCGACGTTGCCGTCGGTGACGGGCTGGCAACGCTGGCGAGCTGCGACGACGCCAGTCTGGGCGGCGTCATCCTCATCCAGGTGGTCGAGCATCTGACGCCGCAGCGGCTGCTGGAGTTGGTGGCGGTGGCGTTCGACAAGCTGCGCGTCGGCGGCAAGTTGATCATGGAGACGGTCAATCCCGAATCCCTGTACGTGTTCGCCCATTCGTTCTTCATCGACCCGACTCACGAGCGTCCCGTGCATCCCGCCTACCTCGAGTTCCTGTGCCAGCAGGTGGGATTCGGAGCCGTCGAGATCGACCGGCGCTCCTGGCCCGCCGATGACGAGCGTCTGGCTCCCGTCAACGGTGAGCCCGCGGCGACCGCGAATCTCGACAAGCTCAATCAGCTGCTGTTCGGACCGGGGGATTACGCCGTCATCGCGACCCGCTGATGCGGCTGCTGTTCGTCGTCGCCGAGCACTACCCATCGGGTGGCGCCGCCGCGCGGTGGTGTGAGGACTACGTCGCCCGGCTGGCGGCGCGGGGCCACGAGGTCGAGGTCCTGGTCGCGGGCGACGCGGGCGCGCCAAACGGAGTCGTGGTCCATCGGCTGCCGGTCGCCGACGAGGCCGACCCGGCGCACGGGGGATGGCAGCGCCTTCTTCGACAATGCATCGACGCTGGACTGCACCCGGGCCCGGATCTCCAAGCGGAGTGGTTGCGCGGCGCCGGGCCCCAGGTCCCGGGATTGGTCGACTGGCTCCGCGACCACGGCGGGGTGTTCGATGCCGTCGCCGTCGCCGGCTCTGCCAGCCATATGGCGTGGTGCTCGTTGACGGCTCTCGCCGGCTGGGTCCCGACGGTGCTGCACCCGCTGGCCGGCACCGACGCCCGGCTGCGGCTGCGAGTGTTCGCCACGCTGCTGCGCCAGCCGTCGGCCCTGGCATTCGTCGACCACCGGGAGCTGCAGGTGCTGAGGCCCGCAGCGGGCACGATCAGAACCAGCGCCGTCGTCGGTTGCGGCCTCGACGTCGTCGAACTGGACGAGCTGGCGCAGGGAACGCCTTTCCCTTGCGACGACGTGTACGCCGCCGTCGACGGCCGGCCGTACCTCTTGCTGGTCGGCGGTACAGCCGGCTGCGCCCGCATCGTTGGCTACTTCGCGGCCTACAAGGCGCGCCATCCTGGTCCCCTCCAGCTGGTGGTCCTGGGGTATGCGGGCGACGCTGCGACCGCCGATGTCTCCTGGACGGCGGCGCCCGACCGGGCCGCCCGGGTCGCGGCAATGGCCTCGGCGGTGGCCACGATCGAATCCCGGGATGCACCCGTACTGCCCGTCGTCTGGGCCGACCGAAGCGGCCTTCGCCGCCCGGGCCTGGTGGAGACCGCCGATGCCGGCGACCTGCGGCCCGAGGCGGGGGCGGTCGGATTCGCGGAATTCACGGGGTTCGAAGCGGCAGTCGAGCTGCTCACCACCGACGAGGCATCGGCGGCCACCCTGGGCGACGAGGGCGGGCGATTCGTGGAGTCCCGCTGCCAATGGGACGACCTCTTGGATCGCTACGAGCGGCTGTTGCATGTGATCCAGACGCGCCGATGACGGCGCCGAGGCCGGCCGGTGGGGGCATCCCCCCGGCTAGTGTCGGCCGACGGTGAGTGACGACGGTCTTGCCATGCCCGCCCTGCTCGAGCGGCTGCGAGCCACCGTGGCCGAGCGCCGGGCCAGCGGAGAGTACCCCCCGGACTTGGAGGCGGACCTCGACGCGCACTTCCGGCGGATCATCGCATCGCGGGCCCAGATGCCCCGCCTGGCCACGTTGCACCGGCGGATCGAAGAGGCGCGGCGGGCGTCGCGGTTCAGTCCCGACCGGATTCCTACCAGCACCCGCCTTCCCGGGGGGGCGGTCCTGCACAAGGGGATGTCCCGGCTGTTCCTCCGCCAGGCGATCGGCATCCTCGACCAGGTAAAGGAGTTCGCGGACCGCACGCTCGAGGCCCTCGACGCGGCGGCGGCGGTGGCCGAGAGCCCCGACACCCACCACCACGCCGACCTGGTGGAGCTGGTAGACGCCCACAGCGAGCTGCTGGCGGGGCGCCTCTCGACGGCGGCACCGGCGGCCGACGACCTCCAGGCGCTCGCACTGCGCGTCGAAATGCTGGAGCACGAGGTGGCCGAGCGCAGGTGGCGGCCGTGGTTCGGCCGGAATCGATTCGACGCGGTGTTCGATCGGGGGGAACGGGATCGACTCCGTCGGGCGGCCTCGGCGGCGCTCGACGGACGGACTCCTGTCCTCTGCGTCGAAGTCGCCGCTGGAGCGAGCCCGCTGGCGACACTCGCCACCACGGCCGACGCCAGCCTCGGCGCGGTCGTCGCCGTGTCGGTGGAGGACACCTTGAGCGCCCAACAGATGGTCGACCTCATCGCCATGGCTTTCGAAAAGCTGTCGCCCGAGGGGCGGCTGGTGCTCTCGCGGGGCACCGCTCCGTCGGCGCCGTCGCCGGAGCCTCAGTCGGAGCCGTCGACGCCGTCGGAGCCGTCGGCGCCGTTACGGCCCACGTTCGATCCCACGCTCGGCCCGTCGCTCCCGGCGCGCTACGCCGTGTTCGTATGCCGGGAGGCCGGCTTCAGCACCGTCGATTGCGAGGAGTGGTCGCCCGACGGTTATCTGGTCGTAGCGACGCGTTAATGCGCATCGATCAAGTGGTCGTCTCGGCCTCGCCCGGCGATGCCATCACCAACTTCGCCTTGACACTGCGGCAACTCCTCTTGCCCGACGCCAGGTCTGACGTGTTCGCCTATTACTACGACGAACGGCTGGCGAGCGAGATCGTCCCGCTTTCGGAGTACGGCGCCCGGCCGGGAGCACGAAAGGACCGGGATCTGCTGGTGCTCCATGTGTCGATCGGCGAACCGGCGGTGGCGGATTTCGTGCTAAAGCGACCGGAACGCCTGGTGATCATCTATCACAACATCTCGCCATCCGAACCGTTCCGGCCGTACGACCCGGGCTTCGCCGATCTGCTCGATGCCGGCCGCGACGAGCTGAAACGGCTGCGGCCGCGCGCCGAGCTGGTCTTGGCCGACTCGGAATACAACGCCTGTGAGCTGCGCGACCTGGGCTTCGAGCAGGTCGATGTGCTTCCGATCGTGGCCAATGTCGAGGATCTCCGGGATACCGAGGCCGACGCTGCGTTGGCCGAACGGCTCCGCACGCACCACGACGGACCGGTGATCCTCTTTGTAGGCCAGCTCCTGCCCCACAAGCGAGCCGACTTCCTCATCGAGGCCTTCCACATACTGTCGACCTATCGCATGCGTGATGCCAACCTCGTGCTCGTCGGTTCGCACCGGTTGCCGGGCTATGCCGGTGCGCTCCAGTCCCAGATCGAAGAACTCCATCTCGATCGGGCGACACTGGCCGGATCGGTCTCCAAGCCCATGCTGGCCGCATACATGCGCCGGGCCGACCTTTTCGTGACCGCCAGCGAACACGAGGGTTTCTGCGTGCCCCTCCTGGAGGCGATGGCGTTCGACCTCCCGTTCCAGGCCCGCCGGTTCACCGCCATCCCGGAGACCGCAGGCGACGCGGGGCTGATCCTCGATGCCGACGATGGTCCGGCGGTGGCGGCCGAGGCGTGGGCGCAGCTGCTGACTGACGAGCCGTTGCGCAAGACCCTCGTCGAGCGGGGTCGCGTGCGGCTGGCGGCGTTCGAACCCGCCGTGACCAAGCAGGCCTGGCGCCAGGCGCTCCTCGGTCTCGCCCGCTTGGCGTGAAGCTGTTGGCGGTTGTCCAGCGATACGGGACCGACGTGGCGGGCGGGGCCGAACTGCTGTGTCGCCAGCTGGCGACCCGACTGGCGGAGCAGGGCCACGCCGTGGAGGTTGTCACGAGCTGCGCCCGCAGCTATATCGACTGGGCCAACGCCTACCCTCCGGGGGAGGAGATCCTTGACGGGGTCACGGTCCACCGCCTCCCGGTGCTGCGGCCCCGAGATGTGGCCGTCTTCGGCGACTTGGACGGGCGCACGTCGTGGAGTCACGGGGTTCGCCCGCTCGTGCTGCAGCGCAGTTGGATGGCGGCCCAGGGACCCCTGGTCACCGAGCTGGCGCCGTGGTTGGCGGGGCGCGCCGCCTCGTTCGACGCCGTGATCTTCTTCACCTACTTGTACTATTCGACCTGGGCGGGTCTCCCGGTGGCCGCCGAGCGCACGGCGACGGTGCTTCACCCGACGGCGCACCGCGAGCCGCAGTTCGACCTCCCGATATTCGATCTCCTGCTGCGCCTACCGACCGCGTACGCCTATTCGACCGAGGAGGAGGCGGCGCTGGTCGCCGAGCGCACCGGCCGACCGCGGCCGGGTCGGGTCATCGGCATCGGGGTCGACCTCGACGCCACCGGACACGGCCCCCGGTTCCGGAGCGACGCCGGGCTGGGTGAGCGCCCGTACCTGTTGTTCGTCGGCCGAGTGGTGGCCGAGAAGGGGTCGCTCGAGCTGTACGACTACTTCACCACCTACAAACGGCGTCGCCCTGGAGACTTGGCGCTGGTGGTGATGGGTGATCCGCTCACCAACCTGCCGTCCCACCCCGATGTGTTCGCCACCGGCTTCGTGCCCGAGTCGGTGAAGCACGACGCCTTGGACGGGGCGTTGGCCATGGTGCAGCCTTCGTACTTCGAAAGCTTCTCGATGGTCCTGAGCGAGTCCTGGGCCCAGGGGACAGCGGCCCTGGTGCAGGGGCGCTGTGACGTGCTGGCCGGCCAGGTGGCCCGGGCCGGAGGCGGCATCGCCTACGACGGCTATGCCGAGTTCGAGGCGGCCGTCGACCTCTTGGTCGCCAACGCGTCGCTGGCCCCGGCGCTGGGTGCACGCGGGCGGGAATTCGTGCAGGCGCACTACTCCTGGGACGCCGTGCTCGGCCGCTACGAGAGGCTTCTCGGTGAGACCGCGGGCCGCCACGCGGCGCGCCGCAGACGGCTGCGGGGAACGGACAACTAACATCGCCGGGATGGCTGACCCGACCCGTGGCTGCTTGTCGGTGGTCATGCCTTGCTACAACGAAGCGGCGACGATCGAGATCGTGGCTGCCAAGGTTCTCGCCTCCCCCTATGTGGCGGAGTTGATCGTCGTCGACGACGGATCCACCGACGGCACCCGGGAGCTGGCGGGCCGGATCGACGATCCGCGGGTCAGGCTGCTCCTCCAACCCATCAACGCGGGCAAGGGCGCGGCCCTGCGCCGGGGATTCGCCGAGGCCACGGCCGAGTTCGTGATCGTCCAGGACGCCGACCTCGAATACGATCCGGCCGAGTACCGAGTGGTGCTCGCCCCCCTGCTCGACGGTCGTGCCGACGTCGTCTACGGGTCTCGGTTCCAGGCCGACCGCCCCCATCGGGTGCTGTACTACTGGCACTCGGTCGGCAACCGGCTGCTGACCCTCGTGTCCAACATGTTCACCAACTTGAACCTGTCCGACATGGAGACCTGTTACAAGGCCTTTCGGCGCGAGGTCATCCAGAGTTTCGTGATCGAGGAGGACCGCTTCGGCTTCGAGCCCGAGATCACGGCCAAGGTGGCCAGCGGCGGCTGGCGCATCTGGGAGGTCGGGATCTCCTACGCCGGGCGAACCTACGACGAGGGCAAGAAGATCGGCTGGAAGGACGGCGTCCGGGCCATGTACTGCATCGTCCGCTACTCGCCGCTGCGCCAGAACCTGATGAAACGCACTACCAACCAAGGTCGGCCCCAGGCGGCGCCCGTGGCCTTCGCCGAGGCGGACCAGGAGTTGGTGGCGACGCTGGAGTCGCTGGACGGCGCCGACAACTACGCCGACTGGATCCACCGACTGGCCCGACCGCACCTGGGCCCCGAGATCCTCGAGATCGGCGCCGGCCATGGAACCTTCACCGAGTTGTTCGCCCAGACGTCGCGGGTGGTGGCCACCGAGCTGTCGTCGCAGTCCATCGACATCCTCCAGAAGCGCTTCGAGGCCAACCCCAGCGTGGAGGTCCGCCAGGTCGACGTGGCCGAAGCGGTGGCCAACGGCCGATCGTACGACGCGGTCGTGATGATCAACGTGCTCGAGCACATCGAGGACGACGCCACCGCGCTCAAGCAACTGGCCGGGGCGCTGCGGCCCGGCGGCCGCATCGTCGTCTGGGTCCCGGCGTTCATGGAGCTGTACAGCGACTTCGACCGACGGGTGGGGCACTACCGGCGCTACCGCATCGAGAACCTGACCAAGCTGTTGCAGGATGCGGGCCTGACGGTTCTCGAAGCCCGCTATGTGAACGCCGTGGGCGCGCTGGCATGGTGGGTCGTCGCCCGCAAGCTGCGCCGGGTCCCGACCACGGCCGGTCGGGTGCAGCTGTTCGACAGCGTCTTCGTGCCCGTGCTGCGCCGGCTCGAGTCCGGGTACCGCCCGCCGTTCGGCCAGTCGATCTTCTGTGCTGCGACCGTGCAGGACCCGGGAGCGTGACGGGTACCATCGACGCTTCGTGAGCCATGTTGGCCGTCGACGTGGAGGCTCTGCCGCAATGACCAAACGGGCAGTAATCACCGGTATCTCCGGCCAGGACGGGTCCTACCTGGCCGAGCTGCTGCTCGGCAAGGGCTATGAGGTACACGGCATCGTCCGGCGCTCGTCGAGCTTCAACCGCCAACGCATCGACCACCTGGACCATGGCGTCGGTTCCGCCCTCAACCTGCACTACGGCGACCTGTCCGACGCGGTGGGCCTGGTCAACCTGGTCCGCGACATCCAGCCTGACGAGATCTACAACCTGGGCGCGCAGAGCCACGTAGCGGTCAGCTTCGAGGTTCCCGACTACACCGGAGAGGTGACGGGGCTCGGCGCGGTGCGCCTGCTGGAGGCGATTCACGCTTCGGGCGTCGACGCCCGTTTTTACCAAGCCTCGTCGTCGGAGATGTTCGGGTCGGCGCCGCCGCCGCAGTCGGAGGCGACGCCGTTTCACCCTCGCAGCCCCTACGCCTCGGCCAAGGTGTTCGCGTACCACACCACCGTGAACTTCCGTGAGTCGTACGACATGTTCACGGTCAACGGAATCCTCTTCAACCACGAGAGCCCGAGGCGGGGCGAGAACTTCGTCACCCGCAAGATCACCACCGCGGTGGCGAGGATCGTGTGCGGACTCCAGGATCAACTGCTGCTGGGCTCGCTCGACCCGAAGAGGGACTGGGGTTACGCCCCCGAGTACGTCGAGGCCATGTGGCTGATGCTGCAGCACGACACCCCGGGCGACTACGTCGTGGCCACCGGGGAAGCGCACAGTGTCCGGGAATTCTGCGAGGCGGCCTTCGGCCACGTCGGGTTGGACTGGGAGAAGTACGTGAGCATCGACGCGCGCTACGTCCGTCCCGCCGAGGTCAACTACCTGCTCGGCGACGCCTCCTTCGCGGAGCGGGAACTCGGGTGGCGGGCGCAGACCCGATTCGACGAACTGGTGAAGATCATGGTCGACGCCGACATCGCCCGGATCGAAAACAGCAACGAAGGGCGCCGCCCCTGACGCAGCACCGACCGGGAGCGGGGATGCCGGGGCGCAGACCAGCCGCTACCGTCTGAGTGCCAATGCAGCTCAAGCCTGCCATGAAGAAAGCGGCTCGCCCGGCGGCCAGACTCGTCACCACGGTGGTCGACCAGGCGATCGGGCCCCGGCTGTCGGCTCTGGAACATGCCCATGGCGACACCTGGACCGACGTCCAGAGGCTGAAGGGTGACCTTCCGGCCGCGGTCCAGGGTCTTCACGACCGCCAGCTGGCACTCGAACAGGCCCAGGCGAGCACCCGGGCGGAGCTCGACGAGCTGAAAGTCAGCGTGGCCGCCGTGCTCGACGCGGTGTCGCGCCAGCACGGGGTGACCCGGGCGGCGGTGAAGGCCGAGCGCCGGTTGCAGGAGCAGGCCGAGCAGCTCGCGGAACGGCTGCGCGTCCTCGAACGACGGATCGCGGTGCCGCGGGGCGCGGGTGAGGAGTGGGACGGCACGCAGGCGGGCAACGAGGCCTCGACCGGCGCCGGGGCGGTCACGCCCGACGGCTCCGAGTCCACGCCTGGGAGCTGACGGCGCCGCATGGCTTCGAATGCCGGTGACCGCCGCGTCTCGGTCGTCGTCAATACCTACAACCGGGCGGACAGCCTCAAGCTGACCCTCACGGGGCTCAGCCAGCTGGATTACGCCGCCTTCGAGATCGTCGTCGTCAACGGACCATCAGAGGACCACACCGAGGCGGTGCTCGACTCCTACGCCGGCCGCGTCAAGACGGCCCGCTGCCCGGAGCTGAATCTCTCGATGTCGCGCAACATCGGGATCGCCCTGGCGGCGGGCGACATCGTGGCGTTCATCGACGACGACGCCTATCCCGATCCCGCCTGGCTCGACCGGCTGGTCGAGGTGTATGCCGACGACGACGTGGCGGGGGCGGGGGGGCCGGTGTACGACCACACCGGCACGACGCTCCAGACGCGGTACCTGCAGTCGGACCGCATCGGGCGCACGACGTTGACGTTCGACAACAATCCGACCGGGTGGCTGAACATGCCTGCCGGCGCCACGTTCTCGTCGCTCCTCGGAACCAATTCGTCGTTCCGGCGGAATCGCCTGATCGACATCGGGGGGTTCGACGAGGAATTTGAGTACTACCTGGACGAGACCGATGTCTGCGCCCGGATGGTGGACGCGGGTTATGTCATCGGTCAGCTGGACGACGGATTCGTTTATCACAAGTTTCTCGCAAACCACGTTCGGGGCGAGAATCGGATCGTCCGCGACCGATATGTGGTGATGAAGAACGCGAGTTACTTCGCCCTGAAGAACGCCGCGGGCGCCTCTTCCTTCTATTCGGCGTGCGTCGGATTGGCGGAGTTCGTCGACGCTCAGCGGCATGACTTTGCGCGCGATATCGACCTTGGGTTGTTGACGCAAAAGGACCTGGACAAATTCGAGGTCGATATGCCGGCCGCCTTCGATGCCGGGCTCGACCACTTCCTGGCCGGGCCACCGAAGACACGGGCCAAATCATGGTTCGACGGGCGGCAAGAACCGTGGCTCCCTTTCCCCACCCCCCGGCGGAAGGAGGACCGGCTTCACGTCTGCTTGTTCAGCCAGGACTATCCACCCCGACCGATCGGTGGCATCGGCCGCCACGTTCACGCCCTGGCGACGGGCCTGGCCGCCGCCGGTCACGTCGTGCGGGTCCTCACTAGGGGTGAGCTCCACGACCGGGTCGACCTCGACGACGGCGTATGGGTCCACCGGGTCGTGCCCCGGCGTCACCGCCCGCCGGAGTCGGTCGGCGCCCCGGCGCCTCTTTGGGACTACGCCGCGTCCCTCCTCGACGAACTGCGGCGCATCCATGGCCAGCGGCCGGTGGACGTGGTGCACGTACCGAACTGGGATGCCGAGGGCCTGGCGGTGCTGCTCGACGGGAGTTTCCGCTGCGTGGTCGGGCTGTACACGCCGATGAGAACGCTCCAGCGAATCGACGAGCGGCTGGCTGGGGCCGGGGTCGCCGACGAGATCGCATCGTGCGAACGGCGGTGTTACCAGTTGGCGACCGCGCTGGTCGCCGATTCGGATGCCGTCGTCACCGAGATCGAATCGGCGTATGACGTGCGCCTTCCCGTCGAGCGCCTCGAGGTGATCCCCCTCGGCGTGCCCGACCGCCGCCCGGTGCCTCCGGGACCTTCCCGGCCCGGGGGCAAGATCATGATCCTGTTCGTCGGGCGGTTGGAACGGCGCAAGGGGGTCGACACCCTCCTGGCGTGCGCACCGTTGATCCTCGACCGCTTCGCCGAAGCCCAGTTGGTGCTGGCGGGCCGCGATGACCTGGTGGGCGTGGAGGGCGCGACCTATCGCGAGCGGTTCGAGTCGTCGCCGGAGGGACGGCGGCTGGGGGATCGGGTGACGTTCCTCGGCCACGTCACCGATGACCGGCTGAGCGAGCTGTACGCCGAGTGCGACCTGGTCGTAGCCCCCTCCCGGTTCGAGAGTTTTGGCCTGACGCTGCTCGAGGCGATGGTGTTCGCCAAGCCCGTCATCGGGGGCAATGTGGGTGGTGTGCGCGAGGTGGTTCGTTCCGGGGAGAACGGCTTGCTGGTGACGCCCGGCGATGTCGACGAACTGGGATCGGCACTGGCCTCGTTGTGCGCGTCGCCGGAACTGCGGGCCCGATTCGGCGCCCGGTCGCGCCAGATCTACGAAGCCGAGTTTTCACTGGCACAGATGGTGCAGCGGACCAACGAGTTCTACGACCGCATCGCCCACCGGCGCACGGCTGGCGCCGCGGCGGTGCCCGCGGCCCTCTGAGCCGTGACCGAGCTCGAGTCCGAGTCCGAGCCCGAGTCCGAGGCGACGCTGTACGAGCGGCTGGGGGTATCGCCGGGCGCGTCCGCCGAGGCGCTGCGGGCGGGATACCGGCGCCGGGCGCGCCAGTTGCACCCCGACGTGGCCGGCGACGGCGACACCGGCGAGGCCATGCGGTCGCTCAACCAGGCCTGGGCGGTGCTGAGCGATTCCGGACGCCGGCGCCGGTATGACGAGGAGTTGGCGGGGAGCGCCTCGATCGGTCCGCCCCGGTCAAGCAGCAGTCCCGT
The DNA here is from genome assembly GCA_030838025.1 of Acidimicrobiaceae bacterium. Lineage (GTDB taxonomy): Bacteria > Actinomycetota > Acidimicrobiia > Acidimicrobiales > Palsa-688 > JALYXV01. Next base: position 18 of record JAUTXM010000046.1, on the reverse strand, counting down.
TGACGACTCTGGTGTGAC
>JAUTXM010000261.1 GCA_030838025.1 Acidimicrobiaceae bacterium | reverse complement strand
GGCGTAAGTCCCCTGCGTCCCCTCATCGAAGCGGGCGAGGAACCGATCAGCCCGGGTATGAACACAACCGGAAGCCGCATCGAGAACCACCCACGAGCGACGCCCGTCCCGATGATTCACGACCTGAACCCGAAGATCGTCCGGCGAGGAGAAGGGGCCGCCAACCCCGCTGGAAGTCACCGCCCGAGTGTGACGTACACAGCCTCCGAAACGGTGTATCCCACACTGTCGCCAAAGCTGTAAAACCCACGTGGCGTACACCTATGGGGTAAGAACAAAAGTCGAGCAGCAGCACCGTCGACGTGCCGTGTTCGGCCAGGCGGCGGCGTGCTCGCTCGGCCGCCTCTCGGACGTCCTTCACGCCCGCGCTGACCGCGCTCATCGATTCGAACTCGGCTCCGACAGCCGCCGCCAGGAGGCGGGCGATCGTGGTCTTTCCGGTGCCCGCCGGTCCCCACAAGATGACCGAGGTGAGCCTGCGGGCATCCACCAGCGCCCGCAGGGCGCCCCGGGGGCCCAGAAGTTGGTCCTGACCGAGGACATCGTCCAGGCTCTTCGGCCGCAGCCGGCTGGCGAGCGGGCCCCGAGATCGCAGACGCGCTTCGAGGGCGTCCTCAAACAGGTTCATGAGGGCACCATCGCGCCAGGCCATCGCGGCACCGCTCGTCGGCTCGTCCAGCCACAGTCGGTCAGGCTAGGTCGCCCCCAGCGCCTGGAACGCCACCAGTGGCGGCGGCTGACAAGGCGTCGGCGATCACGCGCCGGTCCCCAGTGCTCAACGAACGGCCATCGACGGGGCGCACATAGAAGGCGTCGACCACCTCATGGCCGAGCGTCGCCGCTCGTGCCTGGACGACATCGAGGCCGAGTCCCGTGAGAACGCTGGCGAATACGCCAAGGATCCCCTCCTGGTCCGGGCAGCGAACCTCGACCACCTCGATACCGGGCAGGGCGGAGTGGTCGAAGCGGACATGAGGCGGCGCCACGTGGGCGGCTCTGCGTGGTCGTCCGCGGTACGCCTGGCGCCGCCGGGCGAGCAGTTCGTCGACCGCCAGTTCTCCGCAGATGGCCGCCGTGATCCGGGACTCGACCAGCGCGGGCTCGGGCCATTCGCCGAGCGTCGGCGCCACCTCGAACTGCTCGATGGCCATCCCGTCGATGGTGGCGGCGCGCGCCGCTCGAACATCGAGACCCACCGCGGCCAGGGTCCGGGCCACCCGGGACAACAGACCCACCTGATCTGGCGCCACGACCGTGGTGGACGGGCCGGCCTGCACCGAGGTGGTTCCGGTCGCCATCAGCTCACGCTGGGCGGCATCGGGAAACTCCGCCGCCCGCACCGTGGGCCGACCCTCGAGCCGGAGGCGGACCCGCTCGACGAGCGCCGCCACGAGGGAGGCCTTCCATCCGGTCCACGCCAGTGGACCGGTTGCCAATCCGTCGGCCTCGGTCAAGGCGGCCAGCAGATCGAGGGTCTCGACCGTTTGCACCGCGTCGGCGACGGTGCCCACCGTCGCCGGATCGTCGATGTCGCGTCGCGTGGCGGCTTGGGCGAGCAACAGGTGATGGCGGACCAGCGACACCACGATCTCGCCGTCCGCGGCCGGCAGGCCCAACCGGGCGACGACGGTCGAGGTCAACTCGACACCAACCTCGGAGTGATCGCGCCCGGGAATTCCCTTTCCGATGTCGTGCAGTAAGGCGGCGAGGAGCAGCAGATCGGGCCGCTCGACCTGACGGGCGAGCGACGCCGCCTGGGCGGCCGCCTCGAGGAGATGGCGGTCGACCGTGAAGCGGTGATAGGCGTTTCGCTGAGGACGATTACGCACGTGGGCCCATTCGGGCAGGAATCGAGTCAGGACCCCCGCCTGGTCGAGCACCTCGAGGACGGCGACGCCACTTTGTCCCCACCCCAGCAGGTTGACCAGGGCGTCACGCGCCGCGGCCGGCCAGATGCCACCGGGGGCCGAGTCGGGGGAGGCAACCGACGCCATGGCGGCCACGGTGTCAGGTGCCAGGGGCGCATCGAGTTCGGCCGCGGCCGCGGCGACACGAAGCGTCAGGGTGGCATCGAGCTTGGAGTGGCCTTCCTCGGTGAGCGCCACTTCGCCATCGAGAAGCACCGCGCCGGGCAGCAAGGGTCGCGGTGGCCGCCTACGGCGCCGGCTCCGGGCCGCCGGCAACACGGTTGCCTTTCGCCACAGGGTGTCGCTGTGCAACGAAATGGCCCGGCCGGCCGCGGCGACGGCGGCCATCAGATCGTCGGCATCGGCGTAACCAAGGTCGACCGCCACGCCGTCCTGTTCCTGCAGTAGCAGGCAATCGAGGAGCCGTCGCGCCCGGCGGTGCAGCGCCGCCCGGATGGCGAGCAGGACGTCGCGCCCTTCAGCCACCTCGGGCGCCAACGGTCCGAGACCGGGGCGCGCCGTGATGGCCGCGACCATGGCGTTCACGTCGCGGAGGCCGCCGCGCCCCTCCTTCAGCTCCGGCTCCAGCAGGAAGGCGACTTCGCCGAAGCGAGCGTGGCGCTCGTTGAGCGAGCCGTGGAGCTCGGGCAGCAGCGTGGTGGCTCGGTCCTCCCAAAGGCGGCGGCTGCGGTCGGCGAGGCTGCGGTACAGCTCCCGGTCCCCGTCGATCAGCCGGGCGTCGAGCAGGCCGAGGGCAGCCTTGAGATCCTTGCCGGCCACGGCAAGGGTGTCGGCCACCGTCCGCACGCTGTGGTCCAGCTGGATGTTGGTGTCCCAGATGGGATACCAGATGCGATCCGCGATCCCGCCGATTTCGGCATTGGCGTCGTGGAGCAGCAGGAGGTCGAGATCGCTGTGGGGGCACAACTCCTGGCGGCCGTAGCTGCCGAGGGCGACCAGGCAGGTGCCGCCGACGCGAGGGCAGGCCGCCTGGAACAGCTGGCGCAGCCAGCGGTCAACCTCCGCAGTATGAGCCTGCCACGGGGCGGGGCCGTCAGAGGGCGTCGGCACCCCGCTCGCCGGTCCTGACCCGAATGATCGTGTCGACCGTCTGGACCCACACCTTGCCGTCACCGATCTTGCCGGTTCGAGCGGCAGTCACGATCGCCTCGACGACCCGCTCGACGTCGTCATCTTCGACCAGGACCTCGACTCGAACCTTGGGGACGAAATCCACCTGGTATTCCGCACCCCGGTAGACCTCGGTGTGCCCTCGTTGGCGGCCGTAGCCCTGCGTCTCGGACACGGTGAGGCCGTGCGTTCCGACACCGTCGAGGGCGGTCTTGATGTCGTCGAGCTTGAACGGTTTGACAATGGCGGTGACCAACTTCATCCGATCCTCCCCATCGAGCCGAGTTCCCGGAGGTTGTAGGCGGCTTCGGCATGCTGCGTCGTGTCCAACCCTTCGACCTCCTCGTCGGGCGTCACTCGCAGCCCGATGGTCATGTCGACCACTTTGGCCAGCGCCAGGGAGACCGTGAAGGAGAAGACCATGGTTACCGCGACGGCCAGCGCCTGTTCGCCGAGCAAGTGGAGACCTCCACCAGCCAGCAGGCCGTCGGCGCCGTTGGCGTTCACCGATCTGGTCGCGAAGATGCCAACCAGCAGCGACCCGGCAATGCCTCCGACAAGATGCACGCCGATCACGTCGAGGGCGTCGTCGTAGCCGAAACGGTATTTGAGCGAAATCGCGAGGAAGCACACCGCTCCGGCGAGGAGCCCGATCACGACCGCCGCGGCCGCGTTGACGAAGCCGGCACAAGGCGTGATTGCGACCAGACCGGCCACGGCGCCCGAGGCTGCGCCGAGGGTCGTCGCCCGATGATCCTTGAGCCGCTCGACGACGAGCCATCCGAGCATGGCCGCGGCCGCCGCCAGGTGCGTGTTGATGAGGGCCTGGGCGGCCAAGGCGTTTGCCCCCAACGCCGATCCGGCGTTGAACCCGAACCATCCGAACCAAAGGATGCCCGCTCCGAGCAGCGTGAGCGGCAGTGAGTGCGGGGGCATGGCGTCCGCCGGCCACCCCCGCCTGCGGCCCACGACCAGCACCACGGCGAGGGCGGCCACGCCGGCATTGATGTGCACGACGGTCCCCCCGGCGAAGTCGAGCGCCCCCCGCTGTGCCAGCCACCCGTTAGGGCTGAAGACCCAATGGGCCACCGGCGCGTAGACGACGACCGCCCACAACCCAGCGAAGACGGCGAACCCGACGAAGCGGAGGCGATCGGCGGTCGCCCCGGTGATGAGGGCAGGCGTGATGACCGCGAACATCATCTGATAGGCCACGAAGGCGATCGGGGGAACCGTCAGGGCTAACGCCCCGGTGTATCCCGGGAGCGACGCCCCGGCGTGGGTCAGGCCGGAGAGACCGGCAAAGTCGAATCCGCCGATCAATCCGCCGTGGTCATCACCGAACGCCAAGCTAAAGACCACGAGCATCCACAAGACGGAGATGATGCCCATGCAGAAGAAGTTCTGCATCAACATCCCGAGCACGTTCTTGGCCCGGACCATGCCCCCGTAGAAGAACGCCAGGCCCGGGGTCATGAAAAGCACCAGCGCTGCCGACGCCAGCACCCAGGCGGTATCGCCGCTGTTCATACCGTCCTCCCCGGCTCTGACGTGGTCGTCAGAATCCCGAAAGACTGGCACAACGACGAGTCAGGATTCCAAGTTCGATACCGGTCCCACCGTCGAGGCGTCCGAAACGAGGCGCCGCCGGATTTCGTCGATTAGCGCGTCGCGGGCGACCACGTGCTGGGGGGTCCCCGGTTCGGCCCGAAGATCCTTGATCGCGACCTGCCCCGCTGCAACTTCGTCGGGACCAATGATCAGCGCCAGCCGGGCGCCCGACCGGTCGGCCGACTTGAGCTGCGACTTGGGCGAGCGGCCGCCGAACGCCCGGTCGGCACGCAAGCCGGCCGACCGCAACCGAAAGGTGATGTCGCGGGCGCCGTCGCCGCCCGCGAAATCGACGACGAACACGTCGAGGCGGGGCGACAAGTCTTCAATGCGCATGACGCCCTCGTCGTTGCACGCCAGGAGGGTGCGGTCGAGGCCGATGCCGAACCCGATGCCCGGCGTCGGCGGCCCGCCCATCTCCTCGACCAGACCATCGTAGCGACCGCCTCCGCCCAGGGCGTTCTGCGCCGACTCCAGGGCTCGGCTGGCGAACTCGAAGGTGGTCCTGGTGTAGTAATCGAGACCTCGGACGAGGCGCGCGTCGACCACATATGGGATACCGAGCGCCGCCAGGCCGTCTTTGACCCGGGCGAAGTGCGGGGCGCAGGCATCGCAGAGAAAGTCGAGCTGGTGGGGGGCGTCGGCGGTGGCGGCCACGCATTCGGGCTTCTTGCAGTCGAGGACGCGGAGGGGGTTCTCCTCCCAGCGGGTCCGGTGTTCGTCACAGAGCTGGTCCTGACGGGCCTCCAGGAACGCCCGCAACGCCTCCCGGTACACCGGACGGCAGGTCGCATCGCCGAGGGAGTTGACCTTGAGCGTGACGAGTCGGAGGCCGACGGAGGCGAAGAATTCCCACGCCAGCGCGATGACCTCGACGTCGACATCGGGATCGTCGGTGCCCAGCACCTCGATGCCGCCTTGATGGTGCTGCCGGTAGCGACCGGCCTGGGCCCGCTCATAGCGGAAGCTGGGCGCGGCGTACCAGGTCTTCCATGGGGTCGGGGGCCGGTGCTGGACGAACGCCCGCACGATCGATGCCGTTCCCTCGGGCCGAAGGGCCAGTTCGCGGCCGCCCTTGTCGGTGAACTGGTACATCTCCTTGCGGACCACGTCGGTCGATTCCCCGACCCGTTGGAAGACCTCGACGTCCTCGAACATGGGCGAGATCACCAGGCCGTAACCGGCCGCCTCGACGATGCGGGCGAAGCGCGCCAGGAGGAGCTCCCACCGGGCCGACTCGGGCGGAAGAATGTCCCGGGTTCCGATCGGTGTCCTGAACTCGGCCATCGCCGAGAAGGGTACCGGCGGTGGTGGTGCTCGACGGCGCTCGACGGCTGCCCGGCTCGACCGCTGCCCGGCCATTCTTGTCACTCGATGTATCTATTTCATCGGTTTGTGGCAAGAACGGGTTCGGACGGACGACCGCGGCGGTCTTCCCCCCCCACCGGGCGCCGGCCGGCGCGGGGGGCCTTTTCCCAGACTGCTTTCAGCCGCCGCCCTTGCCGGGGAGGATTCGATACACGTCGTACACGCTGTCCAGCCGTTTGATTGAGTTGAGGAGCGACTCCAGGTGCGCCGGGTCGGCCAGCTCGAACTCGAAGCGCATCTTGCTCACCCGGTCGGCTCCCGTGTGGCTTTCGCTGCGCAGGATGTTCAGGTGGTGGTCCGACAGGATCTTCCACACGTCGACGCCGAGGCGGGTGCGGTCGAGCGCCTTGACCTCGATGGCGGCCACGAAGCTGCCCGCCTGGTCCCGGTCCCACTCGACCTCGATGACCCGGCCCACCGCGCTGGCGGAGAGGGCGGCGGCGTTGGCGCAGTCGTTGCGGTGCACGCTCACCCCCCGCCCCTGGGTCACGAACCCCATGATCTCGTCGCCCGGCACCGGCGTGCAGCAGCGCGACAGCCGCACCATCACGTCGTCGAGGCCCTCGACCGACACGCCGATGCTGTTGCTGCGGCTGGGGCGGCGGGGCTGGCGGGCGGTCGTGGGCAGTTGTTCCTCGGCCTCGCCCCCCCGTAGCTCCTTGGCCAGCCGCTGGGCGATCGTCTTGCCCGAGATGTGACCCTCGCCGAGGGCGGCGTAAAACGCGTCCAGATCGGCATAGTTCATGGTTTCGGACAGCTTGGTGAGCAGCGGGGAGTTGGTCAGCTTCTGGACCGGCAGGCCTTCCTTGCGGAGGGCCTTGACCAACTCCTCCTTGCCGTTTTCGATGGCGTCTTCGCGCCGCTCCCGGCTGAACCACTGGCGGATCTTGTTCTTGGCCCGGGGGGTGACGACGATCTTGAGCCAGTCCCGGCTGGGGCTGGCGGAGGGCACCTTGGAGGTGAAGATCTCCACGCTGTCGCCCGACTGGAGGGGGGAGTCCAGGGGCACCAGCCGACCGTTGACCCGGGCCCCGATACAGCGGTGCCCGACCTCGGTGTGGACCGAGTAGGCGAAGTCGACCGGGGTGGCACCGACGGGGAGCGACATCACGTCGCCCTTCGGCGTAAAGACGAAAACCTCGTCCTGCTCGAGGTCGAGCTTGAGGGTCTCCAGGAACTCGGCCGGGTCGGCGGTCTCCTCCTGCCAGTCGACGATCCGCTGCAACCAGGCAACGTCGGCGGCCGAGGCCCGTTCCTTGTAGCCCCAGTGGGCCGCGATGCCTCGCTCGGCCCGGTTGTGCATCTCCTTGGTCCGGATCTGGACCTCGAGCGGCTTGTTCTGGGGACCGACGACCGTGGTGTGCAACGACTGGTAGAGGTTGAACTTCGGCGTGTTGATGTAGTCCTTGAACCGGCCCTGCACCGGGGTCCACGCGCCATGAATGGCGCCCAGCGCCGCCCAGCAGTCCTTGACCGACTCCACCAGCACCCGGACACCGACGAGGTCGTAGATGTCGTCGAACTCCTTGCTCTTCAGCACCATCTTCTCGTAGATGGAGTAGAGGTGCTTGGGCCGGCCCGTCACCGTTCCCTCGACGCGCGCCGCCTCCAGCCGGTCCTGGACCTCGCCGATGACCTGGTCCAAGTAGAGCTCCCGCTCGGGCGAGCGCGTGGCCACCATCTGCTCGATCTCGGCGTAGCGCCGGGGGTGCAAGGTGGCGAAGGCCAGGTCTTCGAGCTGCCATTTGATGTCCTGGATCCCGAAGCGATGGGCCAGCGGGGCGTAGATGTCCAGGGTTTCCTGGGCGGTGCGCTGCTGCTTCCATTCCGGCATGGCGGCGATGGTCCGCATGTTGTGCAGCCGGTCAGCCAGCTTGATGAGCAGGACCCGGGGATCCTTGGCCATGGCGACCAGCATCTTGCGCATGGTGGCGGC
>JAUTXM010000248.1 GCA_030838025.1 Acidimicrobiaceae bacterium | reverse complement strand
GTCGCCGCGGTCGTCCCCCGAATCACCGTCGGGCCGATGGTCCTGAACGTGGCGAATCGCGATCCGGGCGTGCTGGCCGTCATGGCGGCCACGTTGCAGGACGTAAGCGGTGGGCGCTTGTTGCTGGGCCTCGGCGCAGGGGGCGGGCGCGACACGCCGTACGCCTCGGAGCAGCTCGCCTTCGGTCGCCAGGTTGCCAGCGACGCGGGCCGGCGGGCGGCGGTCGAGGCTGCGGTCGCGACGCTGCACTCGGTGTGGTCGGGCACCGTGGCGGGGGTCGGCGGGTTCCTGCGCCCCGATCCTGCGCCGCCGGTGATCCTCGGTGGTTTCGGGCCCAAGATGGCAGAGCTGGCCGGACGGGTGGCCGACGGTATCAACCTGCCAGGTGGTCCCACCCTCATTCGGCTGCTGGCGGTGGCCCGCACCGCCCGAGCCTCGTCGGGCCGGGACCCTTCGCCATTCATCGTCACCGTCTCGTCGGATCTGAGTGCTGCGTCGCGTCGTCAGCTCGAAGCGCTCGGAGTCGACCGAGCGGTCGCATTCGTCCGCCCCCCGTTCGCTGACCACGCCCGCCGCCTGGCTGTCGCCCTCCGCTGAGGCCCACTCAGGATCGTACGGGGCCACTCGCGGGCCGTTCCCGGCCGCTTCGGGCCGTTCCCGGCCGCTTCGGGCCGTTTCGAGCCGCTCGGGGGGCCGTTCCCGGGCCGTACGGGGCCGCTCCCGGGCCGTACGGGGCCGCTCGCGGGCCGTTCGGGGCCGTTCTGGGTCGGTTTCAGCGCTTTGGGCGCACTTATCGTCGTGATGCAGCAATAAGTGCGCCCAAAGCGATAACCGTGCCCCAGAAGGCGCCGGATTCCGGTGGGCCGTCTGGGTCTCGAACCCAGCCATGTCGAGGATTAAAAGTCCCCCGCTCTACCCGATGAGCTAACGGCCCCACCCAAGCGTACCGGGCCGGGAGGCGAGCCCCGATGCCCGAAACGCGACAGACTGGCTTCACTCCGGGCCTACTCTGATGCCTAGTCTGACTGGGCCTACTCTGACAGGCCCACCGCCGCGCCCCTGAGGCCGTGCTCAGTCCTGGCGTCTTTCAACCGGCTTCACTGATCCCGCACCGACCGAGCAGCCCGAGGCAATGACCGAACAGTTCCCGCCCTACAGCAGCGGTTCTTGGGCAGCCCTCGCTCCACCGTGGCAGCCGTCGCCGCCGCCCCCGCGGCGAGGTCGCGGCCCGCGCCCCTCGGCGCTGGTGATCACCCTGGCGGTGATCATCGGCGTCCTTCTCCTCACCGGCGCGGTCGAAGCGGCGTACAAAGGCACGTCGACCGGGCGACGCGTGACGACCGGTCATCCGCCTTCGACCCAGCCGCCGACCACCGCCGAGCCCGGCTCGTCGTCGACCGCCCCGTCGCTCCCGCAACCGAGCACGACCCCTGCGCCGACGACGCCGCCCGGATCGCTCGCCCCCGTGAATCCGCTGTACGTGCCGCCCGTAACGACCCAACCGGTCGTCCCCCAGGCGTCGAACCTGTCGCCCACGGTCATATCGGCCATGGTCAACCCCGCCGTCGTGGACATCGACACCAGGCTGGCCTACCAGAACGCCCTGGCCGCGGGCACCGGGATGGTGCTGACCTCCAACGGCGTGGTGCTCACCAACAACCACGTCATCGATGGGGCCACGACGATCAGTGCCGTCTCGATCGGGACGGGACGGGCGTACCCCGCCCACGTCCTCGGCGTCGATCCGTCCGCCGACGTGGCCGTGATCCAGCTCGACGGTGCGTCGGGGTTGCGGACGATCAATCCCGGCTTCACGGTGGTGAAGCGGGGGGATCCCGTCGTGGCCATCGGCAACGCGGGGGGCGTCGGTGGGCCGCCGACGGTGACGACCGGCACCGTGCAGTCGGTCGACCAATCGATCATTGCCAGTGACCCGGCCGCGGGGACCTCCGAGCAGCTCGATGGGCTGATCGCGACCACCGCGGCGCTGCACCCCGGGGACTCGGGCGGGCCCCTCGTCAACGGGTCGGGCCAGGTCATCGGCATGGACACGGCGGCATCGGTTGCCGGGCAGTCGCCGGTGACGGTGAGCTTCGCCATCCCCATCCAGCGGGCGCTCGACATCGCCCGCCAGATACAGGCGGGCCAGGCCAGCAGCACGATCCGCCTCGGGCTGCCTCCGTTCCTCGGCATCCAGGTCACGCCCGGTACCGGCGCCGGGGGGCGCACCGGTGCCGTGGTGAGCGGCGTGGTCGCCGGCGGTCCGGCGGCGGGTGCGGGCGTGGTGCCGGGGTCGGTGATCGTCGCGATCAACGGCCAGATCGTCGACTCTGGTCCTGGGCTCACGACCCTGTTGCGCCAGTTCCGGCCCGGCGACACGGTCACGGTCAGCTGGTTCGGCCCCGCCGGCAACCAGCGCAGCGCCCGGGTGACGTTGGGTACCGGCCCGGCCGACTAGCCACGACTACGAGTCGACCAGCCGTTCGAAGTCGTCGATTCGGGCCCGGATAACCGCCAGGCTCTCCCGCCAGAAGTCGGCTGAGGCGATGTCGATTCCGAAGCGCCGGGCCAGGTCGGCCGCGGTCGCCAGGCCGGTGGCCGACAGCAGGTCGTCATAGTGCGCCCGGAACCGGTCGGGGTCCTGGCGGTACCGGGCGTACAGCCCGATCCCGAAGAGCAATCCGAAGCAGTACGGCCAGTTGTAGAACGCGGTGGCGTAGTAGTGGGGTTTCACCGCCCACATGTACGGGTGCAGCGTTGCGGGGTCCAGCCCATCCCCGTAGGTCGCGAGCTGCGCCTCGGTCATGAGGGCGCACAGCTCGCTCGGCGAGAGCGTCCCCTTTTCCCTCCGTCGGCTCATCGACCGCTCGAAGAGGAATCGGGAGTGGATGTCGACCACCACCTGGCACGCCCCCTGCAGGTCGACGTTGAGCAGGGCCAGGCGGCGCCCATCGTCGGCCACCGCCAGGCCGGCCTGGACCATGATCGTCTCGCAGAAGATGCTGGCCGTCTCGGCCA
>JAUTXM010000245.1 GCA_030838025.1 Acidimicrobiaceae bacterium | reverse complement strand
GCCGATGGCCGCCACCATGATCAGCGATCTGCGGTGTTGCAACACGCCTTCGCCGAGCAACTTGAGCCACACCGCGATCAGGGCATCGGGCACCGCGGCCAGCAACGACAGGAGAAAGGCCGCCAGGATCAGGCCCGGTTCGTGCTGGTACCCGAGCTTGCACAGCCGCCACATCGACGACAGGGCCGGCGGCAGATCCTCGTCCTTCAGTTCGGCGGCGCCAGCAGCCCCGCCGGCCCCGCCGGCCTCGCCGCGGGCAACTTTTTTAGGTGAGGACGTCATAGGTCGTTTCCTCCTCTCCTTCTTCCACGCCGCCGAGGGCGAATCGTTGTGCCTGTAGCTCGAACATGGTGTGGTAGCGGCCGCCCTTCGCCATCAGCTCGTCGTGGGTACCAAGCTCGATGACCCGGCCCTGTTCGAGCACGCAGATGCGGTCAGCCTGGCGAACGGTCGAGAAGCGGTGCGAGATCAAGATGGTCGTGCATTGACGGGTGGCGGCGAGGATCCGCTCGAAGATTTCCGCTTCGCCCCGCACGTCCAGTTGCGCCGTTGGCTCGTCAAGGATCACGACCCCCGCCCCGAGCTGCACCGCACACAGGGCGCGGGCCAAGGCGACCCGTTGCCATTGCCCGCCCGAAAGGTCGGTCCCGCCCGCATACCCCTTGGCCAGGATGGTGTCGAGGGCGGCCAGGTCGGAGCCGCCGGCACTGGCCAAGGCGGCCGCCACGGCGTCGTCAGGCGCGCCCTGCGGGGCCACGTTGTCGCGCAGAGAGAGTTCGAACCGGATGAAGTCCTGAAACACCGCCGTGACCCGCGACCGCCACGAACTGAGGTCGAGGTCTCGCAGGTCGACCCCGTCTACTTCGATGGCACCCGATTGCGGGTCGTACAGGCGGCAGAGCAGCTTGGCCAAGGTGGTCTTCCCGGCCCCGTTCTGGCCAACGATGGCCAGCGACGACCCCGCCGGGATGGCGAGGTCGAAGTCACGCAAGACCGGCTCGGCGGACGAGGGATAGGCGAAGGTCAGGTCGCGGAAGCGCAGGTCGTGGGCGGGCAGGCCATCGGCGGCTCGCGTCCCCGCCGGAAGATCCCCAGCCCGTCCCATCTCGCCTTCCAGGCGCAGCACCGCTGCGACCGGGGCGGCCGATCCGTCCAAGGCCCAGTTGAGGCCGCCGAAGGCGATCATCGACGCCCCGATGGCGGCTTGGGCATAGACGACGATCGATCCGAGATCCAGCCGACCCGCCCCAGCGGCATTGGCCAGCGACCAGAAGACCACGACGTTGGCGGCAGTGACGATCACCAGGCTGGCCACCACCGAGCGTTCCCGCAGACGTGTCGCCCGGTACTGCAACTGGTGGAGCAGTGTGCGCCGGGCGATGAACCTGTCAAGGGTCCATCCGGCCAGGCCGAACAGCCGCAGCTCCTTGGCCGCCGGTGGATCCACCGCCAGGCGGTAGGCATACTGGGCGTCGCGTTGGGCCGAGCGAACCTCGTCGGTGTTGCGGTCACGCCAGATGGCGCTCTCCTTGAGCAGCCAATGGGTCGACAGCCACCCTCCTCCGAGAACGAGTGGCGCCCACCACGCGTAGGCGAACAACACCGCAGACGATGCCAGGCCACCCAACATCTCGACCAACCCCCCAGCAATGAAGTCCATGCTCATCGACAGCGGGGGGCCACTCATGCCGAAGTCGAACTCGCGGGCGGCAGTGAGGTCAGAGGTGAGCTTCGGGTCTTCCAGGTGGCCCATTCCCGGAGGCTCGACGCACGCCTCGGTCAGCCGGTCGTAGAGCCAGGCCGCGGTTCGGTCACCGAGGCTGGCGCTGATGGCGGTGTGGATCGGACTCAGCACTTGTAGCAACACGAATACGACGCCGACCAAGCCCAGCGGCCCCGCCAGGTCGTGGCCCTTCTGCACCGCGCCAACCAAGCCGCCGATGGCGATGGCGAAGCCGGCCGGCAGCAGGCCGCGTAGGACCAGGACCGTCCACCAGGCGGTGGCCATTACCGGATCGGCCTTCGGGAGGACCCCGAAGAACCGCCACTCCTGGCGGCCGCGGAGCTTTCTCAACATCGCATTCCTCCAATGAGCACGGCGCAGGCTTGCACATGCATTGTGCTAGTCCGGTGTTCGACTCACGCACCGAAGGGGAGGATGGGACGTGCGCAGTTCACAGATGGCAGTGAGCCACATCATGCAACCCACCGCCGAGGCGCGGGAGGCGCGGGCGGTGCGGACGGCGCGGGCGGCGCGGTCATCGAACGGAGGCGCACCATGGCAAAGTTGATCTACTCGGTCATCACGTCGCTCGACGGCTACGTGGCCGACGAGGATGGCGACTTCGACTGGGCGGTACCGGACGAGGAGGTGCACGCCTTCGTCAACGACCTCGAGCGGCCGATCGGCACCTACCTCTACGGGCGCCGGATGTACGAGACGATGGTCTACTGGGAGACGGCGCACACCCTCGCCGGTCGGCCGCAGGTCGAGCACGACTTCGCGGTGATATGGCAGACGGCCGACAAGGTCGTGTACTCCAAGACGCTGGCAACGGTATCCAGCGCCAGAACCCGGATCGAGCGCGACTTCGACCCCGAAACGATCCGGCAGTTGAAAGCGTCGGCGGGAGCCGACATCACCGTCGGCGGCCCCGACCTCGCGGCCCAGGCGATCAGGGCCGGGCTGGTCGACGAGTGGCAGCTGTTCCTCACGCCGATCCTGGTGGGAGGCGGCACGCAGGCCATCCCGGACAATGTCCGATTGAATCTCGAACTCCTCGATGAACGCCGTTTCGCCAACGGCGTGGTTTACCTCCGCCACCGCAGCGCCTTGTCATGAGCGAGGAGAAGATCCTGGTTACGGGCTCGTCGGGCCATCTTGGTGAGGCGCTCGTTCGCGTCCTGCGCGCCAGAGGCCACCCCGTCGTCGGCCTCGACGTCGTGCCCTCGCCGTTCACCACGATCGTCGTCTCGATCGCAGACCGAGCCGACCGTGACGCCGTACGTGCATCGCTGGCCGGCGTCCAAGGTGTCATCCACGCGGCAACCCTCCACAAGCCTCACGTCGGCTCACATGACCGCCAGGCGTTCGTCGACACCAATATCTCCGGGACGCTGGTCCTGTTGGAAGAGGCCGCCGCGGCTGGTGTGGGGAGCTTCGTGTACACCAGCACGACCAGCGTCTTCGGGCGAGCGCTCACTCCCCGGCCCGGCGCGCCCGCGGCCTGGATCACCGAGGACGTCGTGCTCGTCCCCAGGAACATCTACGGCGTGACCAAGGCGGCGGCGGAGGATCTCTGCGAGCTTGTGGCCCGGGATCGAGGACTGCCCGTCATCGTTCTACGAACAGCTCGTTTCTTCCCCGAGGCCGACGACCGAGACGATGTTCGAGCCGCCTACCCCGACGCCAATGTCAAGGCCAACGAATACCTCTACCGCCGCGTCGATCTCGAGGACGTCGTCAGTGCCCATCTGCTGGCCGTGGCCCGGGCGCCCGCCGTCGGTTTCGCCAAGTACATCGTGAGCGCCACCACGCCTTTCGGACCCGACGACCTGGCCGATCTGGCCCGGGATGCGCCGAGCGTTGTCGGTCGCCTGTTTCCCGACCAGAGGGCGGAATACCAAAAGCGGGGCTGGAAGATGTTCCCCGCCATCGATCGTGTCTATGTGAATGCCCGAGCCCGCACCGATCTCGGCTGGACGCCGAAGTTCGACTTCGGTCACGTGCTCGACTTGCTCAGGGCAGGCGAGGATCCTCGGAGCGAACTGGCGCGCACAGTCGGCGCCAAGGGGTATCACGAGGTGTCGACCGGCCCGTACACCATCCGCTGAACCCGGGCCTGCACCCGGACCACCCGAACCCGGACCTGAACGTCCTCATGTCGCAGCGACAGCGGGATCGACGGGATATTCGTGTGCGCCCGCGCCGCGGCACCGCCACCATGGACGCCGTGGCATCCGTGCCGACGATCCAATGGAACCCTCCTCCTCGCTTCCGTTTGTCGTCCATGTGGACGACTCCGACGGCCCGGGCGACGTCATCGACGCCCTGGCCCTGGACGCGTTCGTCTCCGGTGTCCAGCCGTGGGCTCGCACCATCCGCCTCGAGCGGGTCCGGCCCGACGCCCCGCTGATCCCCCCAGGCGAGGCGGCGGCCCGGGTCGCCTCTTCGCCCGGCTGCCAGGTCCAGCTCGTCAAAGGGCCAGGCTGGACCCTTCGAAGCGCCCGCTGGAGCGATCAGACGGCCACGCTCACGGTGACGGCGACCGACGCCGTCCTCGGCCGGAAGATCCTCGACCAGGCGTCCCAAAACGCCGTCGAACCCGAGCCGCCCGAGGACGA
>JAUTXM010000338.1 GCA_030838025.1 Acidimicrobiaceae bacterium | reverse complement strand
CTATGCCACCGCTTCCTACGCGGTGGCCCTGGCGTTGCACACCGCCGACCACCTGCACCGAGGCGTCAGTCTCCTGACCGCCCAAGTGCTGTGGTTGGGCAACGTCTCGACCGCGGCGGGCCTCGTGACCGTCGCACTGGTGTTCATGCGCCACCGATGGGCACCGCTGGCCGCGGCCGCCCTCGGCATTCCGACGGCGCTCGGGGTGGCGGCGGTACACCTCCTGCCGACGTGGAGTGCGTTCAGCGACGCCTTCCCTGGCGCCCATCACACCGGGGTGACCGCTGTTTCGTGGTTCGTCGTGCTCCTCGAGATTGCCGGGGCCACCGCGATGGGTGTGGCCGGTATCGCGACGATGCGGCACCAGCGTGAGCTGGCGCCGCATCCAGTCCGCTAAAACGATCAGATCAATAGACGTCCGCGTCGTGCTGCTCGACGACGGTGCGGCGGTAGGTGGGCTCACGGTCGACGACGGTGCGGCGGTCGACCAACGTATCCCGGCGCCGGCCACCGAGGCCGCCAAAGCCGCCCCAAGATCCCCAGAACACCAGGGAGAGCAGGATGCCGATAACGCCGACGACCATCAAGATGTCGCCGACCACATGCAGGTTGACGCCCTGCGTCGTCACGGTGACCGCGTAGCGCAGAATCGCGCCAACTGCGAGTAGGAAAATGCCGGTGCCAATACCCATTGTGTGCTGACCTCCATGGGTCACGTGTTTCGCTTCGTTGAGCCAACACGTACCCGCCGGCTAGCGGAGGCAAACAGTTAGCCGGGCCGCAACGCCATCCACACCGCCTTGGCGTCCTTATTGCCGGGATTGCGCCATTGGTGCCGGCGATCTGTTCGAAAATGAATCGCGTCGCCTTTCTGCAGGCGGAATGGCTGCTCCTCGACCGTGAACTCCAACGAGCCGTCGAGAACGAAGACCAGCTCTTCCCCCGGGTGCTCCATGGGGTTGGGTCCGCTGTCGGCGCCCGCATCGACGGTTGCGATGGCACCCGCCACGAAAAACCGGCCGTACGGCCCCGAGATGCCGCTCAGGTCGATCCCCTTGTGCGACGTGTACACGCTGCCCCGGTCGGAGGCGGGGGTGAACACGACCGGCCCTGATTCCTCGGCGTCCTCCTCGACGAAGTACGAGACGGGCCGGTCGAGGGCCCCGGCCAGCTTGAGCAACGTGGTGATCGTCGGCACCATCCCGCTGCGCTCGATCTTGTGGATCGCGGCGGCCGAGACGTCGGCGCGTTCGGCCAGTTGCTGCATCGACAGCCGCTGTTGCAGCCGCAGCTCCCGCAACTTGGGGCCGATCGAGCTGACGATGTGGTGGAGGTCGTCCGAAGCACTGCCGCCGATGGGCACCTTGCCGTTGGACGGGCTGGAGGTCTTGCCGTTGGTACCGGCGGGAGCGGCCTCGACCCGGCCCACAGCCAGGGCGGCTGCTTCACCGTCGGCAGGGGACGGGTTCGCCGTCGGACGGACGGAACGGACCGAACGTACCGGCATAAGACGTACTCCTTGGGAGGCTTTTTTCCCCGTTGACAACCGATCGGTGACATCCAGTATAGTCAACACAGGTTGCGTATGGTGAATATGGAGCGCTAGCAGATGGCCCGACGGACTGTAGTTGTGGGAGGCGGCGCGGGCGGTATCGGCGCGGCGGGCGCCGTGAAGGCGGTCGACAAGGCCAACGAGGTCCTGGCATTCACCGAGTACGAGGACGCGGCCTACAGCCCCTGCGGCATCCCCTACGTCCACGGCAAGGAGATCCCCGACTTCGAGTCGCTGTTCCTCGCCACCAAGCAGGCCTACGTCGACGCGGGAATCGACATCCGCTATCAGACGAAGGTCACGGCGATCGACACGACCGCCCGTACCGTCACCATCGCGGGCCAGGATCCGGTCCCCTGGGACACCCTGGTCGTTGCCACCGGTTTCAACTACGCCGATCCGGGAATCCCGGGTAGCGAGCTCGGCGGGCTCTACTACGTGAAGAACATCCGCCAGGCAATGGAATGGGACAAGATTCTCGACGACGTGAAAACCGCCGTCGTCTATGAGGCGTCCCCGCTGGGGCTCGAGATGGTGACGGCGCTCGCCCACCGCGGGATCGAAACCCACCTGGTCGACCCACAACCCTGGGCCCTGGCGGAGGTGGCCGATCCCGATATTGCGGCACCGGTCGAGGATTCCTGGATCGAGATGGGCGTCAAGTTGCATTTCACCACCGATATCGACGCTTTTCTCGGTGACGAAAACGGCCAGGTCCGAGCGGTGCGCTTGACGGGCATGTCCGAAGGCGAACTGGCCGCCGACCTCGTCGTGGTGTGCACCAAGAAGGAGCCCAACACGGCGTTGGCCGAAGCCGCCGGGCTCAGTATCGGATCCACGGGCGGCATCGTGGTCAACGAGCGGATGGAGACGTCCGTTCCTGGCGTGTACGCCGCCGGCGACTGCGCCGAGGTGCCCCATGGCGTGACCAACATCCCGATTCAGGGCCTCTCGGGTAGCCACGCCTATGCCCAGGGCAAAGTGGCCGGAACCAACGCGGGAGGCGGTTCTCGGAAATACCAGGCGGTCTATGTGCCGTGGGGCATGGTGGCGGGGAAGTGGATGATCGGCGGCGTCTCCTTTGGCGAGACCCTCGCCGACGCCCTCGGCATGCCCTATATCGTCGGCAAGGCCACCGGCATTTCCCGGGCCCGCTATTACCCGGGCGTCAAAAAAGTGATCGTCAAGCTGTTGGCCGAGCCTGGGACGCACCGGCTGATCGGCGCCCAGATGGTCGGCGGTGAAGGCATAAAGGAACGCGCTGACTTCCTCGCTATGGCCGTCAAGACGGGTGTGACCCTGGAGGACTTGGCCTGGATGGAGAATGTCTATTCTCCGCCCATCGGTGCCTTGAACGAACCGATCGCAGTCGCGGCCCAAAACGCCCTGAACTCCCTCAAGAGCTGAACGATGTCCTTTGCGCGGTGGCTTCGATCCAACTCCGAGCACTACCTCTTGCTCGACGCCCAGGCCCATGCGGCCGTAAAGCACGGTTTACCCAAGCCGCCACCCCCCCGCCGGACCCGCGAATTCTTCTGGCGAATGGCATTTGTCCCTGTCTATCGCCGGCTTCCCTGGCCGGTTCGCCGCTTCACCATCGGCGTCATGCCGGGCAGCCACCGCCAGGAATGGAGCGCTCCACCGACCCGTCACAATCCTGCCGTCTAACTCCCCAACCGACAACCTCAAGGAGGCTGCATGCCCAAGACAGTGAACAATCCCATTCCCGCTGAAGGCGAAACGCTGTTCGATGCCGAGGAGAAGGTTTTTCCCGACATCAAGGCCAATCCGGGCGAGAAGGCGTTCGTCTTCATCCACAGCGTTCCTTACGAGGGCTCTGTCGCTTTGGTCAACCTGCTCACGTCGACCCGGCTGGTCCGCAAGGGTTTCGACGTCAATATCGTTCTCTACGGGCCGGGTGTGCTCCTCGCCTCGGGGACGCGGGGTTATCCCTCCGTTGGCAAGGAAGCCTTCCCGGGCCACATGGCGATCAACAACCAGATCAAGACCCTCCTGAAAGAGGGCGCCACGATCTACGCCTGCCGCTTTGCGATGGGCGCCTTGTACGGCTTCCGCGAGGACGACCTCATTCCGGGTGTCAAGGCCTTTAATCCGCTTGACGTGCTCGATGCGGCGCTGACAGCGTGGCGTGAGGGCGCATTCCAGATCAACACCTGGACCGTCTAGAAAATCACGTTGGGAAAATGCCTCCCGTGGCGCGCCGTGGCGCCGCGCCCGGGAGAGCAGGATCTGTTGGCGAACGACTGATGGGAGGCGGCTAGGTGGACGGTATCCATGACATGGGCGGGATGCAGGACTGGGGATCGGTCAAGCCTCCGGACCCCGACGAGCGACCGTTCGCCGAGGACTGGGAAAAGCGCGCCTTCGCCCTCGCCTTGTTGTCGATGCGCGTCTCGGGGACCAACCTGGACGCGTTCCGACATTCCATGAACCGGTTGGAGCCGCTCGACTATCTCGCAGACGGGTATTACGGCCGCTGGCTTCGGGGGGCCGAAAATCTCCTCACCGATAGCGGAATCATCGCTCCGGGCGCGGTCGACGCTCGGACCCGCAAGCAACTGGGCGACGATGTCGTTGAGCCGCCCGAACCGGAACCCCATCGTCCCGATTACAAGCCGACTGCAGGCGGTTCACTGCGGCCGCTTGACGCTGAGCCCCGTTTTTCCCCAGGTGATGCTGTTCGGGCCAAGGACATACACCCCTCCGGACACACGAGGTTGCCGCAGTATGTCCGGGGTCGGACGGGCACGGTGCGGCGGGTGCAGCCCGCTGCCGTCCTGCCTGATACCCACGCCCATTTTGAGGGTGAAAATATCCAACACGTCTACTCTGTCGATTTCGCGTCCCGCGATCTATGGGGACCGGAAGCCGAGGAGTTTGTATTGAATATTGATCTCTACGACAGCTATTTGGAGCCGGTGGCATGAGCATCTCAGAGCGTTTGCCTATTTCAATGCGGACCGAGGCCTTGGAGTCGATTCTGGTCGAGCGCAGCTTGGTCGACCCCAAGGTAATGGACGCCTACATCAAGATGTACGAATCCGATGTGGGTCCGCTCAACGGCGCCAAGGTGGTGGCGAAGGCGTGGGTCGACCCGGAGTTCCGGGAACGGTTGTTGGCCGATGGGACGGCGGCAGTGGCCGAGCTGGGGTTCAAGGGACCGCAGACCGAGCACCTGGAGGTGCGGGAAAACACCGGCCAGGTTCACAATGTGGTCGTCTGCACCCTGTGCTCGTGCTACCCGTGGGCGGTCCTGGGACTGCCGCCCAGCTGGTACAAGGACCCCGCTTACCGCTCACGCATCGTGCGTGAGCCCCGAGCGGTGCTGCATGAGTTCGGCCTCGAACTGGGCGCCGATGTGGAGATCCGCGTGGCCGACAGCGTGTCGGAGTGCCGCTACATGATCCTGCCGCAGCGGCCGGCCGGCACCGAGGACCTGAGCGAGGAGGAGCTGGCGGCGCTGGTCACCCGCGACGCCATGGTGGGCATCGCCACGGTGGCCGGTCCGTCGTGACGACGCCGCAACTGGACATCGAGGGCCCGGGGGCGCCGCCCCGGCGCAACGGCGAGTTGGCGTTTTCCGAACCGTGGGAGAGTCGGGCGTTCGGCTTGGCGGTGGCGCTCGACGCCTCGGGCGTGATCGAGTGGGAGGCGTTCCGCCAGCAGCTGATCGCCACCATCGGGGTTTGGGAGGCGGCGCATATCCCCGACGACGAGTCGTGGAGCTACTGGCGATGCTGGCAGGACGCCCTCGAGCAGCTGTTGCTCGACCAGGGCGTCATCGGCGACGACGATGTGGACCGGCGATCCGAACAGCTGGCGGCCCGGGCGCCGGGGCACGACCACGAGCACCACCATCACCATCGCCACGACCACTGAATTGGCCAAAACGCTGTCGGTCGAGGCCACCTGGGAGGGCAACTACCGCTGCCGGGTGGCGACCGGGACCACCGAGCTGATCATCGACGAGCCGGTGAGCGCCGGTGGCGGGGGGGCCGGCCCCCAGCCGACGGAGGTGTTCCTGGCGTCGCTGGCGTCGTGTTTCACCCTGGCGGTGCACCACGTGGCCCGCAAGCGCGACCTGACGTTGCCCGATCTGTCGGTGCGGGCGGTCGGTGAGTACGACGGGCCCAAGTTCGTGACCCTGCGCCTCGAGGTCTCCTCGACCCTCCCGGCCGAGCAGCTCCAACCGCTCCTCGCCCGCGCCGCGGCCGTGTGTTACGTGTCCAACACCCTGCGCGTCGTCGACGACGTCGAGGTGGTGCTGGCGCCTCGGAGGTAGGCGTCGCTTCGTGGCGTGCAGGATATGCCACGATTCCATCCGGGCCAAGGAAGGACGGGACCGATGCGACGCTTCGCAGGTTTGGTGGTACTGGGGCTTCTGGCCGCAGGATGTGGCAGTAGCGGTACCAAGTCGACGGCGACGACGCTCCCCACGGCGAGGAAGGATGCTGCCGCCGCCGCGCTCGTGCCCGCGGCCGTCCGCAGCAAAGGCGCCATCACGGTGGCGCTGGATGCGACGTACGCGCCCGACGAGTTCCTCGCCGCCGACGGCCACACCGTGATTGGCATGGATGCTGACCTGGCCAAAGGCATCGGCCAAGTGCTCGGGCTCACCGTGAGCCTGCAGAACGCCACCTTCGACACCATCATCCCTGGCCTGTTGTCGGGCAAGTTCGACCTGGGCGCCTCGTCGTTCACCGATACCAAGGAGCGGGAGAAGCAGCTCGACTTCGTGACCTACTTCAGCTCCGGCGAGGGCTTCTACACCGCGGCGACGTCCAAGGTGAGTTTCGACGGACTCGACTCGCTGTGTGGACACAACGTGGCCGTCGAAAGCGGCACCACGGAGCAGAGCGACGCCAACGGCCTGGTGAAGACGTGTCAGTCGGCGGCCAAGCCGGCTGACAACGTGCTGGTCTTCCAGGATCAAAACGGGGCCAACCTGGCCGTGTCGAGCGGCCGGGCCGAGGTGGGGTTCGTGGACTCCCAGGTGGCGGCCTACATCGTCCAGCAGTCCAAAGGCCAGTTCAAGGTGAGCGGCCGGCCCTTCGCCACCGCGCCGTACGGTTTGGCGCTGGCGAAGAATGCGATGGCCCCCGCCGTCCTGGCGGCCGTCAAGGACCTGATGGCGAGCGGCCGGTACACCAGCATCCTCACGACTTGGAACGTGCAAACGGGTGCCATCACCAATCCCGTGATCAACGGAGCGACCAGCTAGCTCGACGGCGGCATCGCTGAACATGGCTGCGCCCACCAGGCCTCCTGACCGTTCGCAGCGCAAGGCGATCCGGGCGGTCCCGGTGCGCCACCCGGGACGCTGGGTCGCCGCTGCCGTGGTGCTGGTGCTGGGTGTCATGTTCGTCCACACGCTCTTCGCCACCCAGGTCGTGCGCGGGGGGCAGCGCCAGCCCCGCTTCGAGTGGGAGGTGATTCGCCGCTATCTGTGGTCCCGGCCGGTCCTCGACGGTGTGATCATCACCGTCGAGTTGACGGCCATCGCCATGGCGATCGGCGTCGTCCTCGGAATCGTGCTGGCGGTCATGCGCCTCTCGCCCAACCCGATCGTGTCCAGTGCCAGCTGGCTGTACATCTGGTTCTTCCGGGGCACGCCCGTGCTGGTGCAGCTGCTCTTCTGGTACGACCTCAGCTACCTATACCCCGCGTTGTCGCTGGGGATCCCGTTCGGCCCCGCGTTCCTCCATCTGAACGCCAATACCGTGGTCACGCCGTTCGCGGCGGCGTTGTTCGGGCTGGGGCTCAACGAAGGGGCCTACATGGCTGAGATCGTGCGGGCGGGGATCCTGTCGGTCGACGAGGGGCAGACCGACGCCGCCAAGGCGCTCGGCCTGACCCGGCTGAGCACCATGCGCCGCATCGTGTTGCCCCAGGCCATGCGCGTGATCATCCCGCCCATGGGCAACGAGACCATCTCGATGCTGAAGACCTCGTCGCTTGCCAGCACCATCACCGTGGTCGAGTTGCTGCGCTCGGCCCAGAACATCTACAGCCGCACGTTCCAGACCGTTCCCCTCCTGATGGTCGCCAGTTTCTGGTACCTGGCGATGACCTCGGTCCTGACGGTGGGGCAGTACTACCTCGAACGCCGTTTCGCTCGAGGTGCGCGGCGCCAGCCGCCCCCCTCGCCGATCCAGCGCATCCGGCACTGGCTGCGCCGGGCCTACGCCTCCCGTACCGAGCCGCCCGGTGTGCCTGGTGTGCCCGGGCCGGGGCGCTGAGGCGCGCTGTGGCTGTATTGATGGTCAAGTCCGAGGGGGTGCGAAAGAGCTACGGCTACCTGGAGGCGCTGCGCGGGATCGACCTGGAGGTGGCGCCCGGTGAGGTGTGCTGTCTCGTCGGACCCTCCGGGTCAGGCAAGTCCACGTTCCTGCGCTGCATCAATCACCTGGAACAGATCGACGCCGGCCGGCTGTCGGTCGACGGGGAGCTGGTGGGCTACCGCGAGCACGGCGGCCAGCTGCATGAGCTGCGCGACAAGGAGGTGTGCGCCAAGCGGGCCGAGATCGGGATGGTGTTCCAGCGCTTCAACTTGTTCCCCCACCTGACGGCGCTGGCCAACGTGACGATGGCGCCGCTCGTCGTCAAGGGGGAGACGAAAGGGGCGGTCGAGCCGCGCGCCCGGGCGCTCCTCGACCGAGTCGGACTCGGCTCCAAGATGGATGCCTACCCCAACCAGCTCTCGGGCGGCCAGCAACAGCGGGTGGCGATCGCCCGGGCGCTCGCCATGCAGCCCAAGCTCATGCTGTTCGACGAGCCCACATCGGCTCTCGACCCGGAACTGGTCGGTGAGGTGCTCGACGTCATCCGGGGTCTGGCCCATGAGGGGATGACGATGGTGGTTGTGACCCACGAGATGGGTTTTGCCCGGGAGGTCGGCGACACCCTGGCGTTCATGGATGACGGTGTCGTGGTCGAGCGAGGCAGTCCCCGCGAGGTGCTCAGCAATCCCCGCGAGGAGCGGACCCGGGCCTTCCTCGCCAAGGTCCTGTAGCAGGCAGTACTGCTAACAAAGCGATGCACCAGGCGGTGGCTGGCTCGACACCCCCGTGTCTGTCACGACCACCAGACGCACGTGAACCCGTGCCACAGACCGAGGGCCAGGTCGGCGCCCGAGGTGTGACCGAACATCATCAGGTCGGTGGCGGCCGTGGGGTCGCCTGCCAGCAGCCGGTGCACGGGCGCGACGCTCTGCCCGCGTGCCGCCCACACCAGAAACGCCCGGGCGATCTCGTGGGTGTCCACTGCACCTGCCAGTGCCACCAGGCGCGCTTGCGCCTCCGGCCAACGCACGCGAGCGGCGAGCAACATCCCCGCCAAGGCGTCGTCCCCACTCGGCGTCAACCCCGGTCCGAGCCCGCCGAGTACGCGGCACACGGCTTCGAGGCTGGTCTGGCGCGCCGCGATCTGCCAGCGGTCGACCAGCGCCTCGGTCAGCAGCGCCGAGGGCGACGCCGCGGCAGCCAGCAGGGGGAGCTGGACGAAGCGCCGATCCGGGAGCTCTGGCTGCCAGATGGCTGCCACCTGGCGCCAGTCGTCCGGCACCACCAACCGATCCCCTGGGGCCAGATGTGAGAACTCGAACAAGGATCTGAGGTGGAGCGGACCGATCGGGACCGACGGTGAGGTCAGGGCCACGACGCCGCCGGGGAACTTGACGTACGCCGCCTTGGCGAAGCGAGCGATGACGGTGCCTGCCTCTGAGGAAGCGATCGCTTCCGCCGCTCCGAGCCCCATCATGACCTGCCCTCGGGTGATGTTCGCCCCCCTCCTACCCGGCGGGGGCGTGATTGGACAGGGCCAGCAGGGCCTCGCGAAAGCAGGCCACGGGCGCTTCGGCCACGCCGGCCCCAATCTGGCCGGTCCCCGCCGACGCGTGGAGGATGCCGGTGTTGATGCGGGGCGTGATACCGGTCTCGACCACCTTGCGCACGTCGACGCCGAGCGGGGTGCCCCGGAAGCCGAGGATGGGCAGCTTGAAGCGGGTGCTGCGACCAGCACAGATGCGCTCCATGTCCTCGGTGGCGGCCACGGCGTCGGCCATGGAACCGCCGAGGAACCCGGCGACCGCAGGGGACGCGGCGGCGGCCGGACCACCGAGGCCCACAAGTTCGAGGACGGCGCTGTCACCGATGTCGGGCGCCGCGTCGTCGGGCCCGAAGCCAGACTGGTAGAGCGCCCGGCCGATGGGTGGGGAGTCGGTGATGAACCACTCCTGGGTCT
>JAUTXM010000181.1 GCA_030838025.1 Acidimicrobiaceae bacterium | reverse complement strand
CTCGATTACTCCCCGAACTCCGAGGACACCGGCGAGGGGTTGGCGGGCGGCGGCGACCAGGTCCGCATACGTGCCGGCCAGGCGGGCTCCGCCGGTCGGAGCGGCAGTGGTGGGGCTGCGAGGGCTCGCTCGGCGGGGGATGACCGCCAGGCACGGGCGGGCCGGCTCAAGCTCCGGCGCCGGCCCCAAGGATCGCCGTAGCCGGAGGAGAGGCCGGTTCGCCGGCTGGCGCCGCGACGCTCGCCCGCGAGGTGCGCGCTATCGGGCTGGCCGCAGGACTTGACGCCGTCGGCATTGCTCCTGCCCGCGCGTTCGACGGGACTCGGAGGCATCTGGAGGAGCGACGGGCCGCCGGCCTTCACGGTGGGATGAACTTCACCTACCGCAACCCGGCCCGGTCCACCCAACCGGACCGCATCGTCGAGTCGGCGGCGGCCATCGTCGTGGGGGCCCGGCGCTACCCCTCCCGGGGGCGACCGTGGCACCAGGCGGGCGAGGCCGGTTCCCCCCACCCGCAGGGCGTCGTCGCCCGGTACGCGTCCAGTGACCACTATGGCCCCCTTCGGGAGTCGTTGACCGCGATCGCCGACCGGTTACGACACGAGGGCTGGCAGGCCCGGGTGGTGGCTGACGACAACGCCCTGGTCGACCGGGAAGCCGCCTACCGGGCGGGATTGGGGTGGTACGGCAAGAACACCAACCTGCTGCTGCCGGGCCAGGGTTCCTGGTTCGTCCTCGGCAGCGTCGTCACCGACGCCCCCTTGCCCCCGTCGGAGATCATCCCCGACGGCTGTGGTGCCTGCCGGCGTTGCCTGCCCGCCTGCCCGACCGGGGCGCTCGTCGCCCCGGGCGTGCTCGACGCCCGCCGGTGCCTGGCGTGGCTGGTTCAGGCGCCGGGCGTGTTCCCGGTCGAGTACCGGGTGGCCCTCGGTGGCCGCCTCTATGGCTGCGACGATTGCCAGGAGGTGTGCCCCGAGAACCTGGCCGCGGAACGGGCCGGACACCGGGCCCGTCTCGATCCGGGAGCGGACGACCAACCGGTGGTTGACCTGCTGGCCGTCCTGGAAGCGTCGGACGAGCAGCTCCTGGCGTGGCTCGGCCGGTGGTACATCCCGCAGCGCCAGCCCCGGTACGTGCGGCGCAACGCCCTCATCGCCCTCGGGAACACCGCTGACGGTCGTCAGCCCTCGGTCGAGCAGGCCCTGCAACGCGCCCTGCGCCACCGCGATGCGCTCATCCGCAGTCATGCCGTGTGGGCGGCGGCGCGACTGGACCGGCGGGACCTGCTCGCCATCGTCGCGGGTGACCCCGATCCCGACGTGCGTCGAGAACTCGACCTGGTGGCTGATCTGACGTAACCACCTGACAGGTGAGAGGCTGAGTGTGTCCGGACGGCAGGCCGCGGCCACCGGGTCCACCAACACTCTGCGCCAGGCCTCGAACCGCCGTGCCCCACCTCCTCGTCACCAATGATTTCCCGCCCAAGATCGGGGGCATCCAGTCCTATCTGTGGGAACTGTGGCGACGGCTTCCGCCCTCGGAGGTGACGGTGTTGACCACCAGCCACCGAAGCGCGGCGGAGTTCGACAAGGCCCAGGCGTTTCGGATCGTGCGCCAGAAGACGCCGGTGCTGCTGCCCACTCCGCTGATGGCCCGCCGGATCCGCCGGCTGGCCGGTGAGGTCGGCGCAAAGGCGGTGGTGCTCGACCCGGTGCTGCCGCTCGGCCTGATCGGGCCCAGGCTGGCGCTGCCCTACGCCGTGGTACTGCATGGCAGCGAAATCTCGGTACCAGGCCGGCTGCCCGCGACCCGTTCGTTGGTGGCTCGAGTGGTCTCGCAGGCGTCGCTCGCCATTGCCGCGGGCGGCTATCCCGAGCGAGAGGCCCGCCATGCGGTGGGGACAGAGCAGCCGTTTCCGCCGGTGATCCGCATCCCTCCGGGGGTGGACACGGCCCGATTCCGGCCACTGGCGGCCATCGATCGGGCTGCCGCCCGGGCCCGGTTGCAGTTGCCGGCTCAGGGACCGCTGGTCGTGAGCGTGAGCCGGTTGGTGCCCCGCAAGGGGATGGACACCCTTATCCAAGCCGCGGCCCGGCTGGCGCCGAGCCACCCGGAGTTGACCGTGGTGATCTCGGGAGCCGGCCGTGACCTGTCCCGCCTGCGCCTCCTCGTCCGGCGCAGCGGCGCGCCAGTGCGTCTCATCGGCCGAGTCAGCGACCTCGAGCTGCCCGCCTTGTACGGCTGCGCCGACGTGTTCGCCATGTGTTGCCGGCGCCGGTGGGCAGGGTTGGAGCAGGAGGGTTTTGGGATCGTCTTCCTCGAAGCCGCGGCCTGCGGCGTGGCGTCGATCGCGGGCGACAGCGGCGGGGCGGCCGAAGCGGTGGTCAGCGGAAGCACCGGCTACGTGGTTGACCACGCGGACGATCCGAAGGCGGTGGCAGTAGCCCTGGGCCGGCTGCTCGACGATCCGGCCGTGGCGTCACAGCAGGGGCAGGCAGCCCGGGCGCGCGCCGAGGAGGAGTTCGACTACGACACGCTGGCGGGGCGCCTCGAGGACGCGCTGGCCCAGTTCCCGGGAGGACCGATGTGAGCAGGTCCACCAGCAGGGGAGGACGCCCCGGGCGACCCCGTACCGCGGGTCCCGCGGGTCCCGCGCGTCCCGCTCGAGCCGTCGCCGGCGGCGCCG
>JAUTXM010000164.1 GCA_030838025.1 Acidimicrobiaceae bacterium | reverse complement strand
GGTCGACCTCGAACTTGGTCCCGAGCCCGGCGCAGTTGGGGCAGGCCCCGTAGGGCGAGTTGAACGAAAAGTTGCGGGGCGCCAGCTCGTCGAACGACAGCCCGCAGGTCGGGCAGGCCAGGTGCTGGCTGAAGGTCAGGACCTCGGGCTGGTCGTCTCCCGAGCCCTCGGCCGGGACCAGTTGGACCTCCGCCACGCCCTCGGCCAGCTTGAGGGCGGTCTCCAACGAATCGGTCAGGCGGCGTTCGATCCCATCGCGCTTGACCAGCCGGTCCACGATGACCTCGATGGTGTGCTGCTCGTAGCGGGCCAGCTTCGGGAGCTCGGTGCCGCCCGTCGCGCCGGCCAGGTCGTACAACTCGCCGTCGATGCGCACCCGGGCGTAGCCCTGACCGGCCAGCTCGGCCAGCAACGCCTCGTACTCTCCCTTGCGGCCCCGGACCACCGGCGCCAGGACCTGGAAGCGAGTCCCGTCGGGAAGCTCCAACACCCGATCGACGATCTGCTGCGGCGTCTGGCGCTGGACGACGCTGCCGTCGCGAGGGCAGTGGGGTACGCCGATGCGGGCGAACAGCAACCGGAGGTAGTCGTAAATCTCGGTGATCGTCCCGACCGTCGAGCGAGGATTGCGGGATGCCGACTTCTGGTCGATCGAGATGGCCGGCGACAGGCCTTCGATGAAGTCGACATCGGGCTTGTCCATCTGCCCCAGGAACTGCCGGGCGTAGGCCGACAGGGACTCCACGTAGCGCCGCTGGCCCTCGGCGTAGATGGTGTCGAAGGCCAGGGAGGACTTGCCTGAACCGGACAACCCGGTGAAGACGATCAGGCGTTCACGTGGAAGCTCGATGGAGATGTTGCGCAGGTTGTGTTCGCGGGCGCCGCGAACAATCAGCTTGTCCGACATTGTCCGACCAGTCTATGACCGAACAGGTGTTCGGCGGGCGGACCTCGAGGCCCCCGCCGCGGCCCCCGCGGCGCCGGGAGGCATTTTCCCCGTCCCTGCTTCGGACAGCTCGGCCTTCAGGTCCGAAATCTCGTCGCGCAGCCGGGCCGCGTACTCGAAGCGCAGCTCGGTCGCAGCCTGGTGCATCTCTTCCTCAAGGGTCAGGATCAGGCGGGCCAGCTCATCGCGGGGAAGCTCGGCGTAGTCGCTGGCCATGCGGTCGCGCCGCCGGCTGCGGCGGTCCCGACCGGGGACGGGCGCCGACTCGTCGTCGGGGCGGAGCATCGAGAGGATGTCGGTGACGGCCTTGCGGATCGTCTGGGGGTCGATCCCGTGCTCGAGGTTGTACGCCTGCTGCACGACCCGCCGCCGCTGGGTCTCGGAGATGGCCCGTTGCATCGAGTCGGTGACCCGGTCGGCGTACATGATGACCTGGCCGTCGACGTTGCGCGCCGCCCGGCCCATGGTCTGGATCAACGACGTCCCGCTGCGCAGGAACCCTTCCTTGTCGGCGTCGAGGATCGCGACCAGGGAAACCTCGGGAAGGTCCAGGCCCTCCCGCAGCAGGTTGATGCCTACCAGAACGTCGAACTCACCCAGCCGAAGGTCCCGAATGATCTCGATGCGTTGGATGGTGTCGACATTGGAGTGCAGGTAGCGCACCCGCAGGCCCATCTCCAGCAGGTAATCGGTGAGGTCCTCGGCCATCTTCTTGGTCAGCGTGGTGACCAGCACCCGGGCGCCGGTTTCGACCCGCTGGCCGATCTGCTCGATGAGGTCGTCGATCTGGCCCCGGGTGGGCTTGACGATGACCTCGGGGTCGACCAGGCCCGTGGGGCGCACGATCTGCTCGACCACCTGCGACGACTGCTCGATCTCGTAGGGCGAGGGCGTGGCCGAGAGGAACACGCACTGGTTGACCCGCTCGTAGAACTCGTCGAATCGCAGCGGACGGTTGTCGGCCGCCGAGGGCAGGCGGAAGCCGTGCTCGATGAGCGTCTCCTTGCGGGAGTGGTCGCCTTCGTACTGGCCGTGCAGCTGGGGCACCGTGACGTGGGACTCGTCCACCACGAGGAGCCAGTCGGGCGGGAAGAAGTCGAGCAGGGTGTGCGGTGGGGTCCCGGTCGCCCGTCCGTCGATGTGGACGCTGTAGTTTTCGATCCCCGAACAGGATCCGATCTCGGCCAGCATCTCCAGGTCGTAGGACGTCCGCATCCGCAGTCGTTGGGCTTCGAGCAGCTTGCCGCGGGCCTCGAACCAGGCCAGTCGCTCCCGGAGTTCTTCCTCGATTCGGACGATGGCCCGCTTCATCCGCTCGTCGCCCGCCACGTAGTGGGTGGCGGGGAAAATCACGAGCTCCTCCAGGTCCCCCAACTGCTCCCCGGTGAGGGGGTCGATCGACACGATCCGCTCGATCTCGTCGCCAAACAGCTCGATGCGGACCAGGTGCTCCTCGTACGCCGGGTGCACCTCGATGGTGTCGCCCCGGACCCGGAACTTGCCCCGGACCAGGTTCATGTCGTTGCGCTCGTACTGCATGTCGACCAGCCGGCGGAGGATGGCCCGCTGGTCGTGCTCGGCGCCCCGCTGCACGTGCAGGATGCGGTTGGCGTACTCCTCGGGTGACCCCAGGCCGTAGATGCAGGAGACCGACGCCACCACGATCACGTCCCGGCGGGTCAGCAGCGCCGAGGTGGCGGAGTGGCGGAGCCGGTCGATCTCGTCGTTGATTGAGCTGTCCTTCTCGATGTAGGTGTCGCTCGACGGGAGATACGCCTCGGGCTGGTAATAGTCGTAGTAAGAGACGAAGTACTCGACCCGGTTGTTGGGAAAGAACTCCTTCATCTCGTTGGCCAGCTGGGCCGCCAGCGACTTGTTGGGGGCGATGATCAGGGTGGGCCGCTGAACCGCCTGGATGGTCCACGCCATGGTGGCCGACTTCCCGCTCCCGGTGATGCCGAGGAGCGTCTGGAACCGGTCGCCGCGCTCGATGCCCTCGGCCAGGAGTCGGATCGCGGCCGGCTGGTCACCGGCCGGTTCGAAGTCGGAGACCACCTGGAACGAAGGCATGTCCCGATGGTACCGGCGGGGTGTGACGATTTCGGCGGGTGCTCGCCCGCCCGATCCGGCGAGGCGGCGTCGCGGTCGGACGGTCGCAAGGCGCCGTCGCGGTTGAAGGCGGCGACGCACCCGCGGCAAATGCGCGCTCACTTCGGTGCTGTCGGCCGTAGCGTTGCCCAAATGCGTACCCGTTCCAGCGGCGACCCGTTGGGCCCTGAGGAGCCAGGCGGCGTCGTCGTCGAACACCTGGTCAAGCGGTACAGGAAGAATCCCGTACCCGCGGTGGACGATGTCTCGTTCACCGTGGGGCGAGGCGAGATCTTCGGGCTGTTGGGCCCCAACGGGGCGGGAAAGACGACCACCATCGGCGTGTTGACCACCCGGGTCCGCCCCGACAGCGGCACGGCATTCGTCGGCGGCATCGACGTGATCAACGACCCGGTCGCGGCCAAGTCCCGCCTGGCGGTCGTGCCCCAGCGCAACAACCTCGACCGCGGCCTGACCATTCGCCAGAACCTGCTCTTCCACGCGGCCTACCACGGCGTTCCCAAGCGGGAGCGTGAAGACCGGGCGACCCTCCTGCTCGAGCAATTCGGGCTGGTGGACCGGCAGAGCGACAAGGTCGACATGTTCTCGGGCGGCCAGATGCAGCGGGTCATGATCGCTCGCGCCTTGATGCACGCACCTGACGTGCTGTTCCTGGACGAACCCACGACCGGCCTGGACCCCGCGGCTCGGCTGTTCGTGTGGGACCGCATCCGCGAGCTCCGCCACGCCGGCGTGACCGTCGTCATCACCACCCATGACATGGACGAGGCAGCGGAGTTGGCGGACCGAGTGGCCATCATGGACCACGGCCACCTGCTGGCCCTCGACACGCCCGAGGCCCTCACAAGGGAACTCCCCGGCAGTGAGAGCCTCGACGTCACGATTGCCCTGCCCATGACCAGAACCGCTGAGGCGATCGTCGGCGAGCTCGATGACCTCGATGGCATCGAGCGGGTAGAGGTCGTGGCGACGTCGGCCACCGGCACTGCGGGCCGCAGCGAACTTCGGATGCGGCTGTACCTCTCGAAGGACGCGGTACCGATGGTCGCGACGCTGGACCAGTTCCTGGCCGAGCGAGGCGCGGGGCTGGTCGATTTCCGGCTGAGCCATCACAGCTTGGAGGACGTGTTCCTCCATCTGACCGGGCGGTTGCTTCGATGACGGCCGGCGTTGCCGCCGTCAGTCCCCGGCGGGCCTTCTTGGCCGTCCTGGGACGGGACATGTTCGTGACCTGGCATGAGGCGCCGATCTTCCTGGCCCAGGTGATTCTGCAGCCCTTGTTCCTGCTGTTCGTCTTCGGACGGATCCTCTCGGACCTGGGCTACACCAAGGGCGGCTATGCCCAGCTCCTGTTCCCGGGCATCGTCGCGTTGACGGCCACCCTGACGGCCCTGCAAAGCACCGCCTTTCCTCTGGCCATCGAGTTCTCCTACACCAAGGAGATCGAGGACCGCCTGCTGGCCCCTGTCCCCGTCGCCTGGGTGGCGGTCGAGAAGGTGATCTACGCCACCCTGCGCGCCCTCACCGCGGCGGCAGTCATGTTCCCCGTGGGCGTCTTCGTCCTGGGCTCGATTCCATGGCGCTCGTCGGGCGCCCCCTTGGTGGTACTGACCCTGGTCCTCGGAGCTCTCAACGGCGGCGCCCTCGGCCTGACGCTCGGCACGTTGGTCCCGCCCAACCGGATCAACATCCTCTTTGCCCTGGTGCTGACGCCCCTCCTCTTCACCGGCTGCAGCCAGTACCCCTGGCCGTCGCTCGCGCGACTGCGCTGGTTCCAGGTCGTGAGCGCCGCGAACCCGATGACGTACGTGAGCGAGTCGATGCGCGCGGCGCTCGTCCCGGGAGTGCCCCACATCGCCCCATGGATCTGCATCGTCGTCCTCGCGGGCGCGCTCGTCGCGCTGCTCGCGGTCGGCGTCCGCGGCTTCTACCGGCGCGCCGTGGACTGATCGGCGATGGCGCCAGACTGCCGCGCGTCGGCGGGCGTGTGAATATCAGTTTCCCGCGACCCGATCGCAAGCGGAGAACCGGATCACGTCAGAGGAGCATGCAACCACCGGCGCGCACGCCACCGCGCTGCTGATCG
>JAUTXM010000163.1 GCA_030838025.1 Acidimicrobiaceae bacterium | reverse complement strand
CCACGGCGCCACCGTCGTTGGCCGCGGCTTCGGCCAGGGTGCGGGCCAGGTCTCGGAGGCCCACCTGACGCAGGCTCTTCAGCTCGTCCTGGGACGCCCGCAGCTCGCCCAGTCGCCGTTCGATGGCGGGCAACAACTCGTCGGGGGTGGCCTTGAGGAGCTGAGCCGCCTGCCCGATGACCGTCTCGTCGTGGCGGAGCCGGGCCAGCGTGGCCGTACCCGTCGTGGCCTCCAGACGCCGCAGGTTGGACCCGATCGAACCCTCCGACACGATCCGAACCGGCCCGATCTGGCCCAGCGCCGCCACGTGGGTTCCGCCGCACAACTCGGTGGAGCGGCTCCCGGCCCTCACCACCCGGACGACCTCGCCGTACTTGTCCCCGAAGAAGGCGATGGCCCCCAGGTGGTCCGCCTCGGCCTTGGGCATCTCCGTCGCCACGACGGCCTCGTCGGCCAGTATCCGGTCGTTGACCAGGTCCTCGACCCGGGCGATCTCGTCGCTGGTCATGGGCCCGTAGTGGCTGAAGTCGAAACGCAGCCGGTCGGGCGCCACCAGCGACCCGGCCTGCTTGACGTGGCTCCCCAGCACCTCACGAAGGGCGGCATGGAGCAGATGGGTCCCGGTGTGGTTGCGCCGGATGGCCGCCCGCCGGTCGGCGTCGACGAACACCTCGGCAACCTGGCCGGGAGTGATCACGCCTCGCAGCACCACCGCGACGTGGCGGTGCAGACCCGGCAGTGCGTAGGTGGTGTCGAGCACGTTGGCCGCGCCGCTGGCCGTCTTGACCAGCCCGGTGTCACCAACCTGGCCCCCGCCCTCGGCGTAACACGGCGTCCGGTCGAGGAAGATCTCGACGTGCGCCAGATGAGGCGACTCGGACGACTCCGGCGCATCGACGGGGAGCACGGCCAGCACCCGGGCGTTCGTCTGCTCGTCGGTGTAACCCACGAACTCGGTCGGCCCGAACTGCTCCACCAGTTCGCGGTAGGTACCGAGGTGCGTCGCCGATCCGGCCTCCTTCTTCCCCCCTTCCTTCGACTGCTGACGCTGGCGGGCCATGGCGTCGGCGAAGCCCGCCTCGTCGACGGCGACGCCCTTCTCGGCCGCGATCTCCCGGGTCAGCTCGATGGGGAACCCGTGGGTGTCGTGCAGCTTGAACGCCACCTCGCCCGCGATCTGGCCGGTCCCGCTGGCGAGGGCCTCCTCCAGCATGGTCAGGCCGGCCCGTAGGGTCGTCCGGAACCGCTGCTCCTCGCGGGCCACGACGCCGGTGATGAACGCCTCGTTCTTGTGTAGCTCCGGATAGGGCTCGCGCATGACCTCGACCACGGCGTGGACCAGGTCCGCCATCACGATCTCCTCGACGCCGAGTTGGAAGGCATGGCGCACGGCGCGTCGGATCAGCCGCCGCAGGACGTAGCCGCGGTCTTCATTGCTGGGAAAAACGCCGTCGTTCACGAGGAACGTCACGGAGCGGGCATGATCGGCGAGAATGCGAAGGGCGACGTCCGCCTCGGGATCGGAACCGTACTCCCGCCTGGTGACGGCTTCGGCAGCCGCAATGACGGGCCGGATGGCGTCGGTCTCCCACGCCGAGCCCACGCCTTGGAGGATCGACAGGATCCGTTCGAGGCCCGCGCCGGTGTCGATGTTGCCCTTCGGCAGCGGCTTCAGCGACCGGTCGGGTTGGCGGTCGTACTGGGTGAACACCAGGTTCCAGAACTCGAGGTAGCGCTCGTCACCACCGTGGGCCGGGCCGCCGGGAGGGCCGAACTCGGGTCCCCGGTCGTAGTAGATCTCCGAGCACGGACCGCACGGACCGGTCTCGCCCATCTCCCAGAAGTTGTCCTCCCCCATGCGCTGGATGCGCTCGGAGGGAATGCCGATCCGGTCGTGCCAGATGGCGGCCGCGTCGTCGTCGGACTCGTGCACCGTGACCCACATCCGGTCGCCGTCGAGACCCAGCGTCTGGGTGACGAACTCCCAGGCGAAGTCGATGGCGCCTTCCTTGAAATAGTCGCCGAAGCTGAAGTTGCCCAGCATCTCGAAGAACGTGAAGTGCCGGGTGGTGCGGCCGATCAGCTCGATGTCGTCGTGTTTCCCCTTGACCCGGACGCATTTCTGTACCGACGTGGCCCGGACGTGTGGCGGGATTTCCTCGCCCAACAGGTAGGGGAGGAACTGGTTCATCCCGGCGTTGGTGAACAGCGGCGCCCGCGGATGGTGCGGGATCAGGCCGGACGAGGGCATGACGGCGTGACCCCGCTCGGCGAAGAAGGTGGTGAACGCGCGCCGGAGCCCGTTGGCATCCATGACGTGTGCGAGCCTACCGCCGGTCGGTAGAAGGACACGCCGCCGGGGCGACGCGCAGGCTGGGGTGGCGGGGTGGCTACCGATCGCGTGGGGCGTAGCGGGCGTCGAGTTGCGCCCGCAGCAACTCCTCGTGGTCATGCATGGCTTGGCGGCCGTCGGCGACCGCGGCGCGCACGTCGCCGCCAACGGTGCGGGCCTTGTTGGCGACACCCGCGGTGAGGCGGGTCGGGGCGTACCGCTCGATCTTCTGCCTGACGGTCCGGGTCACCCACCACGACGTGCCCACGCCGAGCGATGCCCCGATCGTCAACCAAAACAGCCGCTTGAACACCTCAGCCCTCCCGAGTCGCTCGCCGGAGCCGGCGAGCGGCCTTCCGGGTTCCTGTCCCCAATGCCAGCACCTTGACGACCGGTCGGGACAGCGTGAGATACGCCTGGCGTGACGCCGAGTCCACCGTCGCGGAGATCGACTCGGCGGTATCGAGGAGGCCGTCGGCCCGCTCCAGATCACGGCTGGCGAGTCCGACGGCGGCGCGCATCTCGGTCAACAACGCCACGCTCTCACGCCGCAGATCGTCCGCCGCCTGGCGCATGATGCGCATCGTGCGGGTCAGGTACCAGACGACGGCCAGCAGGCACATCACGACGACCGTCGCCACGATGGTGACCAGGATCGCCACCGTGGGAGCGCCGGTGCTGGTACTGACATCGGCTGCGATCACGCCCGGCGAGCATACCGGCCCCTGCTTCTGGCGCCTCGCGGTTGTCGGCGATGCCGGGGTGGACGAGGCGCAGCAGAATGGTCCACGGCCGGGAAGGTCGACGTGGTTGGTGCCCTTGGCGGCACCATGTCGACCGAGCACTGTCTTCGGGGGGATGTATGAACGACGAGGCACCGTTCGACGACATGGCCCAGCGCCGACCCATGCCACCGATGGCCGATCCCGGTCCGGGCTCCAAGTCCCCCCGTGTGCTCATCGGGGCCGGCGTGGCGGTCGGCGTTGTCACCCTCGTGGCGGTCCTCGCGCTCGCGCTGTCAGGAGCAGGCGGGAAGGCGAAACCGGCCGTCGCCCCGACCACGCGGCCTCGCGCCACGTCCGCGCCACCGACGACCCTGCCGGCGACGACGTCGCCGCCGTCTCCTGAGGCGTCGCTGATCGCACGGGTACCGACGTCCTACCGCGCCACCTGCAAGGTGCTGGCCGATCAGGACAAGCGCAACGACTTCCGCAACATCCCCGCGATCACGTGCGACCCCAGCGAAACCGTTGCGGTGTTCTTCTACCAGCTGCCCAACCCCACGGTGATGAACAACGAGTACCACGCACTGGTGTCGGCCAACAACCTTCCCGACACCACGTGCGACCCCAGCCGCAACGCCGGCTTCCGGGCTGCGAGCACCTATACGACCGGTTCGACCGAGCGGGGCAAGGCGTTGTGCTATGTCGGCACCGACCACTCGGCGCGCATGGAGTGGACCGACGACGCCCTGGATACCTATGGGTCGATCGCGGCCGACGATTCGGCGGCAAACCGCCGGGCGATCTACCAGTTCTGGGTCGACAACGGCGCGCTGTTGCGGTGAGCGCCCGGCTGAACCGAGCCCGACGCCACCAACCCGCGCCCCTTGCGAGCAGAACATGACCGCCAGCGGTCACCTACTGCTACCAAGACCGAAGGCCTGAACGTCTCGATCAACCTCGATCGCGCCGGCCGCGGAGCCGTTCGGCGATCTCCGCCTCGTGGCCGAGTTCGGAGGGCTGGTAGTAGCGGGTGTCCGCCAGGTGCTCAGGCAGGTAGTCCTGCTCGACCCAGCCCCGCGGATCGTCGTGGGGGTAGCGGTAGCCCACGCCGTGGCCGATGCGCTCGGCGCTCTTGTAGTGGGAGTCGCGCAAGTGGGGCGGGACCGGCCCGGCCGGCTGGGATCGGACGTCCTCGATGGCCTTCCAGATGCCCAAGGCGCTGCGGTTGGACTTCGGGGCGGTCGCCAGGTGGACCACGGCTTGGGCCAGGTTGAGCTGGGCCTCGGGAAGGCCGACGTACTCCACGGCATGCGCCGCGGCGGTGGCGATGAGCAGGCTGGTGGGGTCGGCCATCCCGATGTCCTCGCTGGCCAGGACCACCAGGCGCCGGGCGATGTAACGCGGGTCTTCGCCGGCGACGATCATGCGGGCCAGCCAGTGCAAGCCGGCGTCGGCGTCGCCGCCCCGGATGCTCTTGATGAAGGCGCTGATCACGTCGTAATGGTCGTCGCGGCCCCAGGTCAACGCCCGGGTCGTCCGGGCGCGCTCGACGTCATCGAGGGTCACCTGCCGGCCCTCGCCCGCGACCGCGAGCGCCACTTCCAGGGTGGTCAGCAGGGCCCGGCCGTCCCCGTCCACGGAGTCGACGATGGCCTCGGCGGCGGCGTCAGCGATCGTGCCGCCCTCAGCGTCAAGTCCGCGGGCCAGGAGGGTGCGCAACGCCTGGCGGTCAAGGGGTTCCAGGCGGAACAAGGTGGAGCGGCTGAGCAGGGGGCCGTTCACCTCGAAGAACGGGTTTTCGGTGGTCGCGCCCACCAAGGTGAGGATGCCGTCCTCGACACTGGGCAGCAGGGCATCCTGCTGCGACTTGGAGAACCGGTGCACCTCGTCGAGCAGCAGCACCGTCGACGTGCCGTGTTCGGCCAGGCGGCGGCGCGCTCGCTCGGCCGCCTCCCGGACGTCTTTTACGCCCGCGCTGACCGCGCTCATGGATTCGAACTCGGCTCCGACAGCCGCCGCCAGGAGACGGGCGATCGTGGTCTTTCCGGTGCCCGCCGGTCCCCACAGGATGACCGAGGTGAGCCTGCTGGCGTCCACAAGGGCTCGGAGGGCTCCCCGGGGGCCGAGGAGATGGTCCTGGCCGAGGACGTCATCGAGGCTCTTCGGCCGCAGCCGGCTGGCCAGCGGGCCTCGTGATCGCAGCCGCTCCTCGAGGGCGTCCTCGAACAGATTCATGAGGGCATTGTCCGGCCCGGGCCGTCGGGGAACAGCTCGGTGACACGCCGCTCAGCAAGTCGCGAGATGTTGGCCCGGGCGCCGTTCAGTTTTCGCTGAAGGTCGTCTCGTTCCCGGAGGAGCTGGTTGCGCTCGGACAGCAGGATGTCGTTCTCCTTTCGGAGCCGGTCCCGATCGTGTTCGATCCAGGTCCCATCGGGTTCTCGCAGCTGCCCGATCAGATCGCCGACAAGGCGCTGCTGGGTCGCGACCTCTTGGCGGAGCTTGCGGACCT
>JAUTXM010000142.1 GCA_030838025.1 Acidimicrobiaceae bacterium | reverse complement strand
TCGCTCGTGAAGCATGAGGCACTGAAGTCGACCGCGACGCGCCCAGCGGCCGGGGCGAAGAGCGCTTCGTACGCTTCGAGCGAGGTGACCCGAAACGACATGGTCGAATACCGGGTTCGGGCCGTCTCGGGGCCCGGAGAGGAGAGGAAGTTCACCTCGTCCATCGGGCTGACGTAGACCTCGGGATGCTGGCCCAGGTAATGGTGCAGCGAGGTCGTCCCCGCTTTGGGCACGCCGACGAGCACGAACCGCGGGCGTGTCACACGATCAGTCTGGCATGCGGGCCCGAGACGCTGAGCCCCCACGGGGGGTCTCGGACCGTAAGGTGAAGGGTCATGCGGCTGCTGGTGGTGGACGATGAAGTCCGCCTGGCCGCGGTGATGAAACGGGGCCTGGAGGAGGAGGGCCATGTCGTCGACGTCGTCGGCGACGGTCCCGAAGCGGTGTGGATGGCCGTGGAGAATCCCTACGACGCGGTGATACTCGACGTCATGTTGCCGACCTTCGACGGTCTCGAGGTATGCCGGCAGTTGCGCGACAAAGGTGTCTGGACGCCCGTGTTGATGCTCAGCGCCCGAGGCGAGGTGGACGACCGCGTGCATGGGCTCGACTGCGGCGCCGACGATTACCTGTCCAAGCCCTTCACCTTCACCGAGTTGGGCGCCCGGCTGCGAGCGCTCAACCGCCGGGGCGGGGAAGCACGCCCAACCACCCTCAACGTAGGCGACCTGGTCCTCGATCCCGCGGCCCGGCGGGCATGGCGGGGCGAGACCGAGGTGGAGTTGTCGGCCAAGGAGTTCGCCCTCCTGGAGCTCCTGATGCGCCATCCCGGTGAGGTTCTCAGCCGGACCCGGATCCTGGAGCACGGCTGGGACTTCGCATTTGACGGGGTGTCCAACGTCGTCGACCAGTACATCCGGTACCTGCGCAACAAGATCGATCGACCGTTCGGCCGCCGGGACCTCGAGACCGTGCGCGGCGCCGGGTACCGGCTGCGGGTACCGGCCACGTCTTGAGCCGTGCCCATTCGTTTGCGCCTGGCGGCGCTGTTCGCGCTGGGCACGGCGGCCTTGATCGCGATCACCGGTCTGGTATTCGCCGATCAGCTGCGCGCCCGGCTGTCGCACTCGGTCGAAGCAGGTCTGCGGGCCCGAGCCACCCTCGTCGCGGGCTCGGTGTCGGCGGGCATCTTGTCGCCCGGTCCCGACACGAGGCCAGCGTCGGTTGGAGGCTCGCTCACCCAGGTCTATGACGCCGGGGGGACCCTGATCGGCACGTCCGACGACCTCGACCAGCGACTTCTCTCGGTGGCCGAGACCCGTTCGGTGCGATACGGACCCATCGTCGAGGATCGCCTCGTCGGCTCCCGGATGATTCGACTTCGGCTGGTGCCGGTCTCCCGCGGCGGGGGTACGTGGGTGGTGGCGGTCGGGGCGTCCACCGCCGGAGCGCACAACGCCGCGGCGCGGGTTCGCCGTGCCATGGAGTTCGGTGGACCGCCGACGGTCCTGCTCGCGGGGCTTGCAGCCTGGTTGGTGGCAGGAAGCGCGCTGCGACCGGTCGAGCGCATGCGGCGCGAGGTGGCGGAGATCTCCGACCGTGGTGCCAGCTCCGCCATCGTCGTTCCCGGCACCCACGACGAGATCTCCAACCTGGCCGCGACCATGAACGACGTGCTGGGCCGGCTCAAGCGGGCACTCGACCGAGAGCGCCGTTTCGTGACCGACGCCGGCCACGAACTGCGCACCCCCCTGACCATCTTGCAGGCGGAGCTCGAGCTGGCGGCGCGTCCGGGGCGGTCACCCGCCGAGCTGGCCACCGCCATAGAGTCCGCCACCGTCGAGGTTCGCCGCCTCGCGGCCCTGGCAGAAGATCTGCTGGCCCTCGGTCGTGACGCCGGCATCGCCCCCCGTCATGAACCCGTCGACCTGACGATCGTGGCCCGCCAGTCGGCCGCCGCCTTCGAATCACGGGCCACGGCAGCCGAGGTGGTGATCCGCTGCGACATCAAGACGACGGTCGTCGTGATGGGAGACGCGGCGCAGCTCCGCCGGGCGGTCGACAACCTGATCGACAACGCGTTGCATTTCGCGCCCACCCAGAGCGAGGTCACCGTCACGGTCGATCGCACCGCGACCGAGGTTGTGATCGAGGTCGCCGATGAAGGCCCGGGGTTTCCAGTGGACTTTCTCCCGGACGCGTTCGAGCGCTTCCGTCGGGCCGATGGCGCCCGAACCCGACACGGAGGAGGTAGCGGTCTCGGGCTGGCCTTGGTCCGTGAGGTCGCCGATGCGCACCGCGGTCGGGCCGTCGCCGCCAACCGTCCAGCCGGCGGGGCATCGGTCCGACTTGAACTGCCATGCCCTTCGTTGCCCCACCCGCATGAGGCGGGGTTGACGAATTGACGAGATTCCCGGGCGATGACGCTCCGCTCGATCAGAGGAGGTCCGCTGATCCGCGCTGTCGGTCTATCAAAAGAGCGTTACGAGGTGAGGGTGGCAACCGCCCAGATGACCGCCAACGATCCGATGGTGATCATCACCACGCTGCGGGCCAGCGGAGGACGTACCGGAGCCACTCGACGATCGCCGGCCGGAAGCTGCGTCGGCGGCCGCACCAACGCCAAGACGTTGCCCACCACGAGGGCGCCGCCCACCGCCAGGACGAGGAGGCGCAGGAGGTCGGTGCCGCCGAGCAGGTCATTTCCCACGGAGTTCCCAGAGCTAGCAGCCCAAAACCACGACACCAACGCAAGCATCAGGGCGACGGTACCGCAGGGTCGACCGAACCCACGAGGGCATCGAGACCGCGGCGCCGTCCATCGGGCGGGGCCGAGATGGCGATGCTGACACCGGCCGCGACCACGAGGAGCCCGCCCGCCACCGTTGCCAGGGCGGGCCGCTGCCCGAGCCACAGCCAGGCGGCCAGCACCACGACCACCGGCTCCAGGTAGCCGAGGATGCCGACATCGGTCGCGGGGATCTGAGCCAGAACACTGAGGTAGAGCGTGATTCCGAGGGCGGTGTGCACCACGCCGAGAACGACCACCCAGAGCCAGGCCGCCTTCGGCGCGGGCCACGCGGTCACGAGTGCGATCGGGATGAGTACCAGCCCCGCCCCGGCGAGCTCCATGAACGCCAGCCGCAACCCGCCGTACACCGGGGCCAGTGACTTCGAGAGAAGGATCAGGGCGACGAAGAGGACGGCGGCGATCAACGAAAGGATGAGCCCCGCCGCCCCCGCCGAGTGGACCGTCGGTGCGGCCAGCAATGCGAAACCCGCGACCGCCGCCGCCAGCGCCCCGATCGTTCGGCGACCAAGGCGCTCACCCAGTAGCCGGGGTGCCAAAGCCGCCACGCCGATCGGTGCCAGATAGACGATGAGGATGACGGTCCCGGCCGGGGCTCGTTTGTAGGCCGCGAACAGCGCCAGCCAGTGGCATCCGAGCGCGACAGCGGTCAACGCGCAGCGCAACGGCCGAATCGAGAACAACCCGACCGACCCGGTGACCTCATCCGTCAGCCGACCGGCCGGCCCACCCGCCGCCCCGCCCGACGCCCCCAGCCCAGCCCCCGGCCCGCCCGTCGCCCCGCCCGACTCCCCTAGCCCACCCGTCGCCACGCCCGACGCCCCCAACCCGCCACCCACTCCAGCGGCCGGTCGGGCGGCCTGGCCGCCTCGCCGCCCCTTCCATCGTTGGGCGGCCAGCACGGCCGCGAGGCAGATGGCTGCCGTCCACAACCGGATGGCAACAATGAGCGTCGACGGAAGATCGACCTTTCCCGCCAGCACC
>JAUTXM010000119.1 GCA_030838025.1 Acidimicrobiaceae bacterium | reverse complement strand
TCGACCAGCAGCCCCGAGACCAGCAGGTTCCACATCATCCAGCCGGTCGTGGTGAACCAGAAGAACCGGTCCCCCGCCCCGAGATCGGCGTGCAAAGCCAGGGCTTTCAGGTGCTCGAGCAGGATGCCGCCGTGGCCGTGGACGATCGGCTTCGGCAAACCGGTCGTCCCCGACGAATACAGGACGTACAACGGGTGGTCGAACGGCACGGGTATGAACTCGAGCGGCGCCGCCTCGGCGACCAGCGTCGCCCACGACACGGCACCCGGCACCGGCGAGGCGCCCGCCAGGTAGGGCACGACCACCGTGGCGGTGAGCGACGGCAACGCCGACCGGATGGCTGCCACCTCGGCCGTGCGCGACACGGCCGTGGCGCCGTACCGGTAGCCGTCGACGCACAGCAGCACCGCCGGCGACACCTGGGAGAACCGGTCGATCACGCTGCGGGTCCCGAACTCGGGGGCGCATGACGACCAGATGGCGCCCAGGCTGGCCGTAGCCAGGAACGCCGCCAGCGTCTCGGGGATGTTGGGCAGGTAGGCGGCCACCCGGTCGCCCGGCCCCACCCCCAGTCGCTGCAGGCCCCGGCG
This sequence comes from Acidimicrobiaceae bacterium, assembly GCA_030838025.1. Lineage (GTDB taxonomy): Bacteria > Actinomycetota > Acidimicrobiia > Acidimicrobiales > Palsa-688 > JALYXV01. The sequence continues at coordinate 2,115 of JAUTXM010000119.1, read as the reverse complement.
CGCCCTTCCCACCTGGTCGCGCAGCTCGTCCAGCGTCCAGGTGATGGGGCCCCGGCTCTGGCTGCGGGCCACGACCGCCACCCGCGTCGGGTCGGGCCCGGGCCGCAGGGCGTGCTCGGCATAGTTCAAGGTGGCCCCCGGGCACCACCGGACCCCCGGCATGGAGTCGTCGGGCAGCATCGGCCCCGGCGGCCGGTCCCCCGCCACCCCGAAGAACTCCCAGATCGACCCCCAGAAACCCTCCAGATCCTGCACCGACCAACGCCACAGCTCGTCGTAGGAGCCGAACCTGCGGCCCCGGTGCTCCAGCCACCCGAGGTACGCCCCGATCCGGCTCCGCTGGCGGACACCGGGAGGCGGCGCCCACAGCATTTCGGGGGGAAAAGGGGCGCCGGTCGCGTCCGGACCGGGGTCCGCCGGGTCGCCCGGGCCGCGGCTCACCCCGAGTCGACCGCGCCGTGGTCACGGCAACTGGCGCGCACGTCGGTCGGCGTGACCCGCACGGTCAGGCGGCGGCCGCAGGTCGGGCAGAACCGCGGCGGATCCAGCGCCCGCCGGCACCCGGGGCACTCCGACGATTCGCGGCCACAGGCGACGCAGTGGCCGGTCACCGAGGGCCGGGGTCGACCGGGGCGCGGGCCCGCACGGGCATGCCGAGGTCGGCGAGCATCTGCAGGTCCTGCTCGGGTTGGCGGCCCAGCGTCGTGAGGTAATTGCCGATGATGAGGCCGTTGACGCCCGCCGCCATCCCCATGGCCTGCAGGTCGCGAAGGGTCACCTCCCGCCCCCCGGCGTAGCGCAGCAGGACCGCCGGGAGGGCCAGGCGGACCAGGGCGATCCAGCGCAGCGCCTCGAGCGGCTCGACCAGGGCGCGATCGGCGAGGGGCGTCCCGGGGCGGGGATTGAGGAAGTTCAAGGGGACTTCGACGGGATCAACCTGGCGCAGCTGGTCCAGCAGTTCGACTCGCTGGGCGACACTCTCGCCCATCCCCAACAGCACGCCGCAGCACAGCTCCATGCCGGCCGCGCGTACATGGCGGCAGGTTTCGAAGCGTTCCTCCCACGAATGGGTGGTGACGATCTGGCCGAAGAACGACCGGGCCGTTTCCAGATTGTGGTTGTACCGGTGCACGCCACCGTCGGCCAGTCGCTGCGCCTGGTCGAAGGTGAGAATGCCGGCGCTGACCGCCACGTTGAGGCCGGTCTCGGCGCGTACTGCGGCGGTGGCCGCCAGCACCTGGGCCATGATCCGCTCGTCGGGGCCGCGTACCGCCAGCACGATGCAGAACTCCGTCGCACCGAGGGCGGCCGTCTCTCGCGCCGCGGCCACGACCTCGACCGGGTCCAGGAAGGGCGTGGCCTTGACCGGGGAATCGAATCGGGCCGACTGGCTGCAGAACTGGCAGTCCTCGGGGCAGCCACCGGTCCTGGCCGACAAGATCCCCTCGACCTCGACCGACGGCCCGCACCAGGCCAGGCGGACTTCGTGGGCCAAGGCGGCCAGCGACGGCACGGCGTCGGCGGGCAGTCCCGCCAGGGCGGCCAGCTCGGCGGTGCTGAGCGGTCGGCGGTCGTCGAGCAGGGCGCTGGAGGCCGCCGCCAGGAGATCTCGAACCGGTCGCACGAGCGCTTACGCTAACGAGCGCCCGACGCCAAGGCCCAGGAACTGCCTACACCTTGGGGACGTAGCCACCCCGGCCCATGGAGACGCTGAGCTCCAAGTCGACGTCCTCGTCGACCCCACCTTTGACCTCGGTCACCCAGGGGAGACGGTCCTTCAAGATGCGGTCGATTCCGGCCTGCAGGGTGGAGGAACTGACGGCACAGGAACTGCACGCCCCTTGCAGCATGACCTCGACCACGCCCTCGGTGACATCGGCGCTCACCAGCATGAGATCGCCGCCGTCGGCCTGGACCGCGGGGCGGATGATCTCGATGAGTTCGTTGAGCGCCGTGAGCCGCTCCTGGCGTTCGTCGTCAGACAGCATGGGGGACCTCCTACCTCCGGGCCATGCTGCCACGTCGGGAGGCATTTTCCCAACCCTGATCGTTAGGCTCCAGCCATGAGCGACGTTGCCATCGTGGCCGGTGCCGAGCCGTTTTCCGCCCCCGGAG
>JAUTXM010000075.1 GCA_030838025.1 Acidimicrobiaceae bacterium | reverse complement strand
GCCTCGGTTCGAGGCCGCTCGATCACGACGGTCACGCGGGCCTCGTCAGCTTCGGGCCTTCAGGGCCTCGATGAGCTTGGGCAGCACCTTTTGCACGTCGCCGACGATCCCGAGGTCGGCGATGGCGAAGATGGGCGCCTCGGCGTCTTTGTTGATGGCCACGATGTTCTTCGACCCCTTCATCCCGACCATGTGCTGGGTCGCTCCGGAGATGCCCGCGGCAATGTAGACGGTGGGTTTCACGGTCTTTCCAGTCTGCCCGACCTGGTAGGCGTAGGGGACCCAGCCCGCGTCGACGATGGCCCGCGACGCCCCGGGAGCGCCGTGCAGCAGCTTGGCCAGCTCTTCGATCAGCTGGTAACGCCCGGCCTCGCCCAGCCCCCGCCCGCCCGACACGACGACGGTCGCCTCGTCGAGCTTCGGGCCGGTGCGCTCCTCGACGTGGCGAGCGGTGACGGTGGCGGTGTTGGTGGCACCGGTGTTGGTGGGACCGGTGTCGGGGACATCGACGGTGACCACCTCGGGGGCGGCGCGACCGGCGTCGGCGGACTCCTCGGCCGCGAACGACTTGGCTCGCACCACGAAGATGGCGGGAGCGGCGCCGGTGAACCGGGCCTTGAGCACCTCGGAGCCCCCGAAGATGGCGTGCTCGGAGACGAGCGCGCCGTCGTGGCTCGTGATGCCGACCACGTTGGTGAGCACGGACCGGTCGAGCCGGACGGACAGGCGGCCCGCGATGTCACGGCCGTCGTAGGTGGTCGGGATCAAGATGGCGTCGGGCGGGCCGCTCTGCTGGACCAGCGCTTCGATCGCGGCCGCCACCGGGACCCCGGGCAGCGCCGCGCCCAGGTCACCGACTGAGTAGATCTTGGTCGCCCCGAAGCCCGCCAGTTGGCTCGCCACGGCGGCGGTGTCGCTTGGGGTTCCCCAGGTGACGGCCTCGACGGTCCCGGCCAGCTGGCGGGCCTTGGTCAGGAGTTCGAGGCTCACGGGAAGCGCCTTGCCGGCGTACGATTCTGCGACGACCAGGATGCGGTCGGTTGCCATGTTTTACCGGCCTCCTCAGATGACTTTGAGCTGTTCGAGAAACGCCACGATGCGCTCGTGGCCGTCGCCCTCGTCGACGACGATCTCGCCCGCTTGGCGGGCTTCGGCCGGTTCGACCGAGACGATTTCCTGACCGGCGCCGTGCCACCCGACGTCATCGGTCGACAGATCGAGGTCCGCCACTTTGAGTTGGTCGATGGGCCGGTTCTTGGCGGCCATGATGCCCTTGAACGACGGGTAGCGGGGCTCGACCACGCCGGCCGTGACGGTGACCAGCGCCGGTAGTGGGCTCTCGACTTCGTCGTAGCCGGCCTCGGTTTGGCGGTCGACCAGCACCTTGTCGCCCTCGACGCGAACTCGCTTGGCGAAGGTGATCGAGGGCAGGCCAAGGAGCTCGGCCACCTGGACCGGGAGCGTGCCGGTGTAGCCGTCGGTCGATTCGGTGGCCGCCAGGATCAGGTCCGGCTGCACCCGCTGGAGCGCCTTGGCCAAGACCTTCGCCGTCCCGAGCGCATCGGAGCCCTGCAGGCTCTCGTCGCTGACGAGGATCGCCTTGTCGGCGCCCATGGCCAAGGCGGTGCGCAGCCCGCTGACCTCCCCGTGCGGTGCCATCGAGACCAGGGTCACTTCACCGCCGCCGGCCTGTTGCACGAGTTGGAGGGCCATCTCCACGCCGAACTCGTCGGACGGATCAAGCATCAGCTTGCCGGTGCGCTCCAGGGTGTGGGTCGTGGGATCCAGCTTCCCGGGACTGGCCGTGTCGGGCACCTGCTTGACGCACACTGCAATCTTCATCGGTCGCTCGTCCTCCAATGTGGTCGCTATCTTACCACTCAGTAACTTACGGGACGCCGGTCAGGGTCGGCGGCGGGGCGGTCGGGGGCGACCAGGTGAGGGGGAGGTGGCCACGGGTGACGGCGCCCGACGAGGTACGGCTTGCGGTTCCCGCCATGCCGGAGTTCCTCCGGCTGGTGCGGGTGACGGCCGCCGGGCTTGGAAGCCGGCTCGGGTTCAGCTATGACCAGGTCGAGGATCTCCGCCTGGCGATCGACGAGATGTGTTTCGGCCTGACCGGGGCCAGCGGGCGGCCGGGCACCGTGCATGTTCGCTTCCTGGTCGGCGGCGACGTGCTCGAGGTGGCGGCCGAGGGGTTCTTCGACGATTCGCTGGAAACACCGCCCGAGTCGGAGTGGTCCAAGGTGATCTTGGCCGCGCTGGTCGACGACCATGAGCTGGCCTCGGGCCCTAATGGGCCCCGGTTTCGACTGGTGAAGCGCCGCATCCCGGAACATTCGGGCCCGCCGGAAGCCACGGCATGACGCGGGGGGCGCCGGACAGGGCTTGGATAGTCGCGGTCCGAGGGACGGGCGCGGGCGCGGCTTAGGGCGGCGCGGCTTCGGGCGGCGGCGCGGCATCGGGCGCCGGCGCGGCTTCGGGCGCCGGTGCGGGCTCGGGCGGCGGCGCGGCATCGGGTGCCGGCGCGGCTTCGGGCGCCGGTGCGGCTTCGTGAGCACGGATCCAGTCCTGCGCGAGGAGCTGCGGGCCAAGTTCGTGGCGTTCGCCGGGTCCCGCGACCGCCAGCTTCGCGACGACCTGGTCGGGGCCCACCTCGGGCTGGCGGGGTATCTGGCCCGCCGCTTCGCCAACCGTGGGGAACCACTGGACGACCTGGTCCAAGTGGCCTCCATGGGACTGGTCA
>JAUTXM010000038.1 GCA_030838025.1 Acidimicrobiaceae bacterium | reverse complement strand
GAGTGGAACAACGCCCTCAGAAGGGCCCGCTGCAGGTGCGACAGGTGGCCGTCGAGCGCGGCCGCGGTGGCCGCGCCTCGCGCCATGGCCAGGGTTTCCTCCTCGGTCGGGGGGCCGAGATGAACGTGGTCGGGAGTCGGAAGGGGGACGGGCACGCTCTATACATAGCTGCTGCCCGGCGCTATCGGCTCATCGTGACGCTTTCGCCGCCTCGTCGCGGCGGTTCGGGGCTTTTGGTCTGTCGTGGCGGTCGTCGGTTCTGGTCACACCCTGCCGGTACTGTCCGAGCGGTGGACTGGACCCCGGCACAGCGGCAGGTGCTCGAACATGGCGCTGGTTGGCTCCAGGTGCGCGGTCCCGCGGGTTCAGGCAAGACCACGACGCTGGTCGAACGTTGGAGGCGGCGGGCACCACTGTCAGGTCATCCGGAGCGGGTTCTGGTGTTGTGCCGGTCCCGAGATGCGGCCGACCGGTTCCGGCGGGCGGCCCTCGGCGACCAGGCGTGGGCCGCCGAGAGTCTGCCGTTTACGACGCTCTACGGCGCCGCGTTCGACCTGGTGCGGCGTCATCGGGGCGAGCGACGGCTGCTCACCCGGGCCGAGCAGTGGACCGTGGTGCGCCGGATGCTGGCCGATGATGTGGCGGCCAACTGGCGGAGTTGCCCCGATTTCGTGGGTCGGGCGGCGTTCGTCGATGAGGTCGCGGGCGCGGTCTTGGACCTCGAGGCGAGTGGCGCAGTCGACGACTCGGTGCTTGCGGTCGCCGAGGCGTGCGGCCAGGGCGAGCGCTGGCGCGACCTGCTCGATTTCCGGCGCCGATACCGGCTGGTCATCAAGGCGTTGGGCGCAGTCGACGCCGCGCAGCTGTTCACCGAGGCGTCGGAGATCCTGAGCGACCCCGAGCTGAAGGACCTCGAAGCGAGGCGGTGGGACGAGGTGTTGCTCGACGACGCAGAAACGATCACGGCACCCATGGGACGCCTGATCGAGCGCTTGGCGCCGGCCGTTCTGGTGGCGGCCGGCGTCGATTCTGCCGCCGGAGCTGGCAGCGGGGAGGGCGGTGGCTGGGCGTGCGGTTGCGGAAAGGCGGGTGGCGGGCGGCCGGGTGTCTGCTGGTTCGATTGTTTCAGTTGGCCGGCCGGCGTGGACTTCGCAACGCGGTATCGGGTTCCAGTACCCCCTTCGCTGCTGCGGTGCCGACACCCCGCCACTGAGGCGGATGCCATTGCCGGCGTGCTCCAGGAAGCCAACGACTCGGGTGTGCCCTGGTCCGATATGGCGGTGCTGGTGCGCAGCGAGCGCCAGCGGGCCCAGAGCGTCGGGCGGGGGCTGGCTCGCCACGGCATTCCAGTCCGGACGACCCCCGGCTCGGCCGCCGCCGAACCGGCAGTGCGGACGCTCACCGATTTCTTCGCCTGGGCCGGCGGGGACGAGTCCGCCCTGGAACGCCTTCTGGTGTCGCCGGCCTTCGACCTCGGGCCGACCGAGTTGCGACAAATCGTGCGGACCGCTTCGCTGGGCGAGGCAGAGCCGGCCGATCACCCTCGGGTCGCCCAGCTGCTCGCACTCCGGGATTCGATGGCCCCCCGGTTGGGATCGGCGGACCCCGCAGCGTTGGTCCACGAAGCCTGGGTCGAGCTCCTGGGCGGTCTCGTGCCCGATCCCGATTGGGAAGGCTCGGCGAAGGCCTCGACGGTGATCGAGACTCGTGCGCTCGATGCCGTGGCCGCATTCCTGGTGGCCGTGGGGGAGCGGGCCTCGCACGACCCCCGTTGGCGGATCGCCGATGAGCTGGCCTTGGTCGAGGGGCCCGACTTCGACCCCGACCCTTGGGTTCCCGTTGCCCGGCCTGCCGACGACGAGATGGTGGCGGTAAGCACGATTTGGGCGGCTGGGGGTCGGTCGTGGGACACCGTGGTCATCGCGGGGTGCCTCGAGGGCGAACTTCCCCGCGTGTCAGCCACGGTCGGATACTTCGACGCCGCCGTGCCGGAGCGGGCCGCGGGGCGCGGGGAGGCGGGGCTGGAAGCGGGGCTGGCACGGGCCGTGGCCGGCGAGGCGGGGCTGGCGCGGGCCGTGGCCGGCGAGGCGGGGCACGACGAGGCGGGGCCCGGGGGGGTTGGGCCGGTGCCGCTCCTGCGGGACCGACTGCCGTCAGAGGGCAAGTTGCCCACGCTTGCGGAGCGGAGGTGCGCGTCGCTCGAGGAGCAGCGCCGGCTGTTCCGGCTGGCGGCGTCGCGGGCCCGGCGGAAGCTCGTCGCCGCGGCCGCACCGGCACCAGGCCAACTCGTCAGCCGCTTCGTCGGGACTGCGCCCGATGAGGTGGTCCGGTTCACTCGCCCCCGCGTCGCCTTGGGCACCATCGCCCCGACGCCTGTCCCGGCGACAGAGGGCGTCGCCCCGGTGCACCCCGATCGTCGCCTGAGCCTGTCAGCCACCCGCCTCAAGACCTACGACGATTGCCCACTGCGGTACTTCTACCAGTATGCGCTCGGCGTTCGTGGCCCGGGCGGAGTGGCCGCCTCGATGGGAACTGTCGTTCATTCGGCGCTGGCCACATTCCTCGACCCGCACGGCTCATTGGAGCGGAGTTGGACGGCACTCGAATCTCTGGCCCAGTCCCTTTGGGTCGACCTCGGTTGGTCGGAGCGCATTGCTCCGTACCAACCGATGCGGGAGCAGGCGCGACGGGATATCTTCGCCATGCTCCAGGACTGGTGGCTGGTTGAGTCGGCGCAGGCCGAGGCCGCGGGTGCATGGCCGGACGTGCTGGCGGTCGAATACCCCTTCGACATCGACGTCGCGGGACACCGTGTCCGAGGTTCGATCGACCGCATCGACCGGGTCCCGGGTGGGATCGCGATCGTCGACTACAAGACCGGCTCCCGGGTGCTGCGGGCCGAGGACGTGGCCGAAGACCTGCAGCTGGCGACGTATCACCTCGCCGCCCTTCGTGATCCTCATTTGGCCTCGGTGGGACCACCGGTGTCGCTGCGGCTCTGTTATCTGCGATCGGGCGCCCAGCCGGCCCAAACCATCACCGATGACCACGCGGCGCGAACCGAGCAGCGCATCGTGGAGGCCGCCGACCGCATCCTGAGCGAGGACTTCGAACCGTCGGTCGAGGCCGACTGCGACTACTGCGACTTCAAACGGTTGTGCCCGTTGCAGATAGAGGGCCGCCAGGTCGGATGGGACTGACGACATGACGTCGATGCCGCGGCCCCCGTCTGGACCGACTCATTCCGAGGGGCTGTTCGCCAGGGACGGCGGAGGCGCCGCGCCCACACAGACGGTGCTGGCGCCTGGTTCGGTCGACGCCTCGCCTGGCGGGCCAACCGTGGTTCCGACCGACGAGCAGTTCCGAGCAATCGGCTACCCGCTGCGGCCGCTGCGAATCATCGCCGGCGCCGGGACGGGCAAGACCATGGTCATGGTCGAACGAATCGCTCACCTGGTCGCCACCGGCCACGCCACCCCCGATCAAGCGTTGGGCCTCACGTTCACCAACAAGGCGGCCGCAGAGTTGAAGCGCCGGGTGGATGCCCGCCTCGGCGGCGATGCCGACGTCCTGGTCACCACGTACCACGGCTTTGGTGCAGGCCTGGTCGCCGAGCACCTGCTTGAACTCGACCTCCACCCCCGCACCCGGCTGCTCAACCGGGCCGAGGCCTGGCAGCTTCTCTTTGGCGTCTTCGACGACTTCCGCTTTGACAAGAAGCGCGTGTTCCGGCCGGGGACAGTGGTCAATGACGCCTTGACACTGGCGTCGCACTGCGCCGACCATTTGGTCGACATCGCCGACGTCGAGGCGGATGCTCGCCAGATGGCGACTAGCGCCCGTTTGAAGGGCAGCCGCACCACGGCCGAGGGCCGGCTGGAACTGTGCCAGATCGTCGCCGCCTACCAACGCCAGAAACGCCTCCGTCACCTCATCGACTTCGACGACCAGATCCGGTTGGCGGTGCAGCTGCTACGCGAACGGCCGGAACTCGCTCGACTCCTGTCGGAGCAACGTCGCTTCGTCGTCCTCGACGAGTACCAGGACACCAACTACGCCCAGCGGGCATTGCTCCAACTCATCTACCAGGCGGGCTCGGTGATCACGGCCGTCGGCGACGACATGCAGTCGATCTATGCCTTCCGGGGCGCCCATCTGCGCAACATCTTGGATTTCGGCCGGCACTTCCCACCTCCCGGAGAGTTGGCCTTGACCGAAAACCGGCGATCCGGCGCGGCCATCGTGTCGATTGCCAACCGGATCCAGGGCCAGGTCAGCGAGGCCGTTCCCAAACAGCTGACGGCCCGAGCCGGCGCACCCGAGTCGACGGTCGAATGCTTCCTGGCTACCGACGACCTCGAGGAAGCCGCAGTCATCGCCGCCGACGTGGTGGCGCTCGGCCCGCCTTGGTCGGAGCGCGCCGTGTTGTGCCGCAAGCGCCGACTCATCCCTGCCATCGCGGCGGCGCTCGAAGCCGCCCACGTTCCCGTCGAGGTGGTGGGCGCATCGGGGCTCCTCGATCGCCCTGAAGTCATCGACCTCGTCGCCTGGCTGGAGTTGCTCGCTGATCCGACGTCGGCGGTGGCGCTCCTGCGTCTTCTCGGCGGCCCCCGCTACCGGTTGGGCCGCCGCGACCTGGCCGCCCTCGCCCGCCACGTCCCGATCATCCGCGGGCGCCGAAAATTGGCGGGTGGCTCGGAGGGTTGCGGGCCACCCGGTGCGCCGCCATCGGAGCCCGCGGCGCCGCCGGTGGGCGCGGCAGAGCTGCCACTAGGCCTGGTCGACGCCCTTTGCGACATCGAATCGGTCGGCGACCTATCACCGCACGGTCAGGCCCGGCTCGGCGCCTTCGCAGGCCAATGGGAGACCCTTGCCCGGGCGGCCCGCCGCCTTCCGATCGTCGACCTGGCCGAGCTGGTCGCGGAGCGAACCGGGCTGTGGTCGATCGTCGGGCCCCGAGGCCAGGAAAACCTGCTGCGGTTCCTGGAGCTGGCGCAGGGATTCGCGCCCCTCGACGGCGCCGCCGGACTGGCCAGCTTCGTCGACTATCTCCACTTGCTGGACGAGAGCGAGGAGGATCTGGCCGAGGCGCACAGCAGCGACCGTGATGCCGTGATGGTGTCGACCATCCACCAGGCCAAGGGATTGGAGTGGGACCACGTGTGGATCCCGGGCCTGGCCGGATCTGGCCGATCGAGGATCTTCCCCGACGAGCGAGGCGGGGACAACCCTCTAAGCAAGCAGACGGCGCTGCCATGGTGGCTGTGCGAGGACGACCCGGGATTCGGTGACTGGAAAACCGCCAGCAAGGACAGCATCGATCGGGCAATCAAGCTTCGAGCGCGCGAGGAAGAGTGGCGGTTGCTGTACGTGGCGTGCACGCGGGCTCGACGCGGCGTCGTCTGCTCGGCCGCCCAGTGGTACCCGGGGCCGGCCAGTCCCCAGGGGCCGTCGGAGTTCTACACGTTCCTGGCAGACCAGTCGGACATCGTCACCGAGCGCTTCCGGCACGACCCTCCTGTGATCGACCCCCAAATCAGCCAGATGCGAGCCCGTCAAGCGGTACTTCGACGTCCCGCGGGGATGCCACCG
>JAUTXM010000018.1 GCA_030838025.1 Acidimicrobiaceae bacterium | reverse complement strand
CCGGGTGAGCCACGCCGCCGCCTTGCGCGAACACGGAGCCGACATCGTCGTGTCCGATCTGGCCGAACTCTTGAGCCAACCGTGATTAGCCAACCGGCGTTCAATGTAGAACCGTGGGCCGTGCGGGAGTGCCAACTCCATCTGGACGTGCTGGCGCAGGCCGAGTCCGTCTTCGCCCTCTCGAACGGCCACATCGGCCTGCGGGGCAACCTCGACGAGGGCGAGCCGCACGGCCTGCCGGGCACCTACCTCAACTCGGTGTACGAGCTGCGACCGTTGCCCTACGCCGAGGGGGGATACGGCTACCCGGAGTCGGGTCAGACCGTGATCAACGTGACCAACGGCAAGCTGATCCGCCTGCTCGTCGATGACGAGCCACTCGACGTCCGCTACGGGACACTGCGCAGCCACGAGCGGGTCCTCGACCTCCAGGCGGGAACGTTGACCCGCAAAGCCGAGTGGGTATCGCCGGCGGGCTGCGCCGTGCGGGTGACTTCGACCAGGTTGGTTTCGTTCACGCAGCGGGCGGTGGCGGCAATCCTCTACGAGGTTGAGCCGGTCGACGGCCCCGTCCGGGTGGTGGTCCAATCGGAACTGGTGGCCAACGAGTCACTGCCCGATCTCGGCCGCGATCCGCGTACTACCGCGGCGCTCGAGTCTCCGCTCATCCTGGAGGACAACGTCGTCGACTCGATGAGTGCCGCCATGGTGCACATCACCCGCCGCAGCGGCCTGCGGGTCGCCGCCGCCATGGATCACACGGTGCACGGTCCCGACGACACGCAGGTCTCGGTCAGTGGGGTCGGCGACGTCGCCCGACTCACGGTGGCGGCGCAACTCCGCCCGGACCAACCGTTGCGATTGGTGAAGTTCTTGGCCTACGGCTGGTCGAGTGTGCGATCTCGTCCCGCGTTGCACGACCAAGTTGTCGCCGCGGTGGCCGCGGCCCGCATGCGCGGATGGGATGGCTTGGTCGCCGATCAGCGAGAGTTTCTCGACCAGTTCTGGGCCGGGGCCGATGTCGAGGTCGACGGCGACGCCGAGGTGCAGCAGGCGGTGCGCTTCGGGATGTTCCACGTCCTGCAAGCCGGTGCCCGGGCCGAACAGCGGCCTATTCCGGCCAAGGGCCTGACCGGTCCCGGTTACGACGGCCACGTCTTCTGGGATACCGAGACCTTCGTGCTGCCGACCCTCACCTATACCTATCCCCAAGCGGCCGCCGATGCCCTGCGCTGGCGCCAGGCGACCATGCCCGTAGCCAAGGAGCACGCCGAGCGCCTGGGTCTCGATGGCGTTTGCTTCGCCTGGCGAACCATCGCCGGTGAGGAGTGCTCGGGGTACTGGCCGGCGGGAACGGCGGCCTTCCACATCAATGCCGACATCGCGGACGCGGCGCTGCGCTATGTCGATGCCACGCAAGACAGCGTCTTCGAACGCGAAACTGTTCTTCCGCTGCTGGTCGCCACCGCTCGGCTCTGGCGCAGCCTGGGCCACCACGATCTCGACGGCCGATTTCGTATCGACGGGGTTACCGGCCCCGATGAATACAGCGCACTAGCCGATAACAACGTCTATACCAACGTGATGGCTCAGCAGAATATGGCCGCCGCGGCCGACCTGGTCGGCCGTTACGCCTACGACGCCAAAGGACTCCAGGTCAGTCCCGAGGAGGCGGCATCGTGGCGCGACGCGGCGACGGCCATGGTAATTCCCTATGACCATCGACTCCAAGTACATCCCCAAGCTGAGGGGTTCACCGACCACGCCCGGTGGGACTTCGACCACACCACATCTGATCAGTATCCCTTGCTGCTGCACTTTCCCTATTTCGACCTGTATCGCAAGCAGGTCGTCAAACAAGCCGACCTGGTGCTGGCCCTGCACCTCCGCGGCGATGCCTTCACGGCCGAGGAGAAGGCACGCGACTTCGCCTATTACGAACCGCTGACGGTACGCGACTCCTCACTCTCGGCGTGCACCCAGTCGGTCATGGCGGCCGAGGTGGGCCAACTCGAACTGGCCCACGACTACCTGGGCGAGGCTGCGCTCATGGATCTCGGCGACCTCGAACACAACACCCGCGATGGGTTGCACATCGCGTCTTTGGCCGGAGCGTGGACCGCGCTGGTGGCCGGCTTGGGGGGAATGCGGGCCGGTACGACGGGCGGAATATCCTTCGCGCCCCGGCTACCCAGCGGAATCAGTCGATTGTCCTTCCGGCTGTTCTACCGGGCCCGCAGAATCCAGGTCTCGGTAACTCCCGAAGCCGCCACCTACCGCGTTCTCGACGGGGCCCCGTTACCCTCCGCTCATCACGGCAAATCCATCGTGATCGACGACCAGGCAACGACATATCCCATTCCGGGAATCGTTCCTGGGCCCCGCCCACGCCAGCCAGTTGGCCGGGAGCCGATCTCGCGTCACCTGGGTGGAACCGAGCCCTAGTCCGGAGGAGGACCGAGTCCATTGGGAAAAGGGGCGGTGGCGCGGGTCGAGCGTCATGGGCTCCGCGAGTCGGGGCGCCGTCGACGCGACCCCGGTAGGTGTCAGTTGGGTCGGGCATGGGGGTTGGGCCGCCCGCCGTCCGTGTGCGCCCCGTGAGGCGTCGATACAGTTCGCTCGTGACCCGCTTCGCCGCACCATTGGCCGCATTCGGTTTGGGACTGGCGGGCGGCATCGTCGTTACCCGCCACGCCCACGTCTCCCCGGCTTCGCCCGGCTGGGCGCAGCCGGTGGGCCGGACGGGGCTGCGGCGATCGGATCTGCCGGTCGGCGGGACCCTGGCTTTCGGAATGGCGTTGGTTCTGCGCCGGGTCCACAGGCCGAGGACGGCGCTGGTCGTGGCTGCGCTCGGCCTCGGCGCCGCGGCCGGAGCGGTGGGGACAGGCATCGCCGATCCCCTTCCGACAAGGGATTGAGAGAGGAACGCGCGGCGAACCTGCTCAAGGACAAGACCGTCATCGTGAACGTGACCTGCGGCCTCGTTCTCAGCCGATCTCGACGTCAGGCTCCGATTCGAGCGAGATGGCGTCCAATCCCGGCGGAGCGCGAAAGAGGTGCCGCATCCTGACTGCCAGAGGAGGCCCTGCGAGCCAGCGGCGAAGGTCGTCGGGCGGATCGCCGAAACGAGTCGACCAATCGGCGAATGCCGCCAAAGCGACATCGAAGTCGACCGCGGAGATCAAGATGCCGCGCAGTAGGGCGTGCCGGCGCG
>JAUTXM010000318.1 GCA_030838025.1 Acidimicrobiaceae bacterium | reverse complement strand
GCCAGTGGCGCAGCCGCGCTGCCCACCGGGCCGAGGTCCATCGGGCGGGCGCGGCGCTGCGGCGCAGGCAGCATGTCGAGGCACACGTTGGTGGCGATGCGGTACAGCCACGAGCGCAGCGCCGATCGCCCCTCGAAGCGGTCGATGTTGCGCCAGGCACGGACCATGGTCTCCTGCACGGCGTCCTCGGCCTCGAACCCCGAGCCGAGCATCCGGTAGCAGTAGCCGGTCAGCTCACGGCGATACCCGTCGAGCTCAATGGCCACGTCGCTGTGGCCGACATCGGTGCTCATGGCGCTCATGGTAGGGGCTCGCGTTCTCAGCTTGCGATTAAACCGTTGAGGCGTTGTCAGGCGGCCTTCTTCATTGCTGGGTAGCGGGTTCGTGGTGGTCGTCGGGTGCCTTTGGGTCGTCCTGGCCCGGGCGTGTCGGATTTCGGTGGGTGGGCTGGGGTGTCGATGGTGGCGCGCAGTAGGCGAAATCCTCTTCGGACCCGCGATGGTGTGAGCTGCGTCGGTTCTCGGGGGCGTTCCCAGGGCAGGCGGAGGTCGTCGACGAGGCCGCGGGCGAGTCGGAGCTGGGTGTAGGCGACGACGACGAGCCAGGTCCAGCGGTCGGCTTGTTCGGGTGTCCGCAAGGCCGGGGTGGTCCAGCCGAGTGTGCCTTTGGCGAACCGGAAGGTGTGCTCGATGTCGAAGCGTCGCAGGTAGGCCCGCCAGCAGATGTCGAGGTCGGGCTGGTCAGGCCCGGACCACCACAGCCACAGCGTCTTGGCCGCCCGCGCGGTGGGCTTGGGGAGGTGCTCGACTTCGACTCGGATCACCGTGCCGCGCACGATCGGCGGCGCGTCGGCAGCGGCCCAGCGTCCACGGCCGTGCAGTTTGGGATGCAGCCCCGACCAGGCCTGCACGCGCACGTCGCCGTAGCGGGGGTCGTGGGTGACGAGGGTGGCGTCGGGGTCGGGCCACGTGGTGGGTGCGGACAGGACGAAGCGGTCGCCGTGCCGGCGGGGCCGCCCGACGGTGCGGTCGGGTCGCGGGGCGGGATCGGGGTGAAAGACTCGTTTGGAGCTGATCCGCACCAGCACCTGCGCCCGGGTGCCGGCCAGCCCCGCTGTCAGGGCGATGGGGTCATAGCCGGCGTCGAACACGAACATCGGCACGTCGCCGTTGTCGCCGAGGAGCCTGACGAGGCGTTGCACCTGGTCGATGGTCGCTGTCGTGGCGTCGGCGCTGGGCGGGATGCGCATGGCGTCGAGCGGCGCGGTCCACGAGTTCGGTGCCCAGTCGAGCTGGGTGATCCATTGGTAGGACCAGCCGGCCACGATGGGCTGGCCGGAGGAGTGTTTTGACGCCGAGTAGTAGAAGCCCCGCTCGGGGCTGGTCTCCGCGTCGCAACGGTCCCACGTCGAGGCGTCCACTGCGAACACCGGCGGCCAGCCCGCCGGGCGGTGGGCCACGAGGACACAGCCGAGCATGGCGGAGTCGACGCTGCCGCGGGCGAGCGCCTTGTAGAGGCTGCCGTGGCTGCGCCGGAACACGGGTTCCAGGCTCAGCGATGGCACCGAACCAACCGGCGCCGGGGCGCACAGGACGGCGTCGCACAACTCGAACAGGGCGTCCGCCCAACTGAACAGGCAGTTGTGGAACTCCCAGCGGAACCCGATCAGCGCCGCCGTCTGGGCCGGATCGAGATGCGCGCCGCCACCGCCGGGGTTCGTCATGTCCGAGAGTATGATTACTCTCGGACTACGATCGGGGGATACCCCGAGTGGAGGTGACAGTGGTGAACAAACGGACCGCCGCCCGACTCGACAACTACGAGCGCCGCTACCGCGCCCTGGCCCACCAGCTGGCCGACATCGGCTACATCGCCGCTGGCAGCGTCGCCCCCCGCTACAACCGCTGCGGAAAGACGAACTGCGCGTGTCACGCCGATCCGCCCCGGCTCCACGGCCCGTACTGGCACTGGACCGCCAAGGTCGACGGCAAGACCGTCAACCGCCGGCTCAGCCCCCGCGAAGCCGAGCTCTACAACGAGTGGATCACCAACGACCGCCGAGCACGCGCCCTGCTCGCCCACATGCGAGAACTCGCCGCCAAAGCCACCGGACTGATCCTGCAGGGCGACATCAACCAGTAGGACCGAGGTTTAATCGCAAGCTCAGGGGGTGTCCGGGAAACGTTTAGCCTGGGGGCGAGGAAGGGAGTGCGCATGCGAACCCTGTCCGATCGGACCCAGACCCCGTCCGATCAGACGACGAACGAACGGTTGGCGGAGTCCGACGTGGTGTCCGTCGCCGACGTGCTCCGACCCGTCCTGCAGGCCGCCCCCGAGGCTGCGGCCCTGCGCATGGAGTTCTGGGACGGTTCGGCCACCGGGCCGCCGGACGCCGCCGTGGTCGCCCGCTGGAACCGCTCCGATGCACTGCGACGGGTGCTGTGGATGCCGAACGAGCTCGGTGTCGCCCGGGCCTATGTCGCCGGGGACGTCGACCTCGACGGCGACATCTTCACCTGCCTGGTCGCCCTCCGGCGGCTGGGGCTCTCGTTGCGCGCCTCACCGGCGGCGGCCCTGCGCCTCGCTGTCCGGGCGGCTCGCCGGCTCGGCGTCGTCGGGCGTCCTCCGCCACCGCCGGAGGAAGAGGCCGGGTTCAGCGGGTGGCGGCATTCGCCGGCGCGCGACGCCCGATCCGTCACCCACCACTACGACGTCGGCAACGACTTCTATCGCGTCGTCCTCGGCCCGAGTCTGACGTACTCGTGCGCCCGCTTCGTCACGCCCGAATCGACGCTCGAAGAGGCCCAGGCCGCGAAGTACGAGCTGATCTGCCGCAAGCTCGGGTTGCACGAACGACCCGGGGCGCGGCTCCTCGACGTCGGATGCGGATGGGGATCGATGGCGCTGCACGCCGCGACGAACCACGGCGCGCGCGTCGTCGGCATCACGCTCAGCCCGCAACAGCTCGAGCTG
>JAUTXM010000479.1 GCA_030838025.1 Acidimicrobiaceae bacterium | reverse complement strand
ATGTCGCGGTGCGGTAGCCGAGGGTCCGCCGATCGGTCATCTGTCCCCGAGTCTCGATCGCGCCGCAGAGCCGGTGCCCGTCAAGGCGGTGACCGAGCCACAGCAGTCCCCCACACTCCGCCCAGGTGACCAGCCCGTCCGCCACCTGCCGGCGGGTGTCGGCCAAGAGCGAACGGTTGTCCGCCAGGTCGGCGGCATAGACCTCGGGGAAACCGCCGCCGGCGATCAGGCCATCGATGCTCGGGGGAAGCGCTGGGTCCCGGAGGGGGTCGAACGGTATGAGCTCGGCGCCCGCTTCGACGAGAAGCTCCAGGTTGTCGGCGTAGCCGAACGAAAAGGCGGGACCTGCGGCGACGCCGATGCGACACCGGCCGCCCGGCACGGCCGCCGGCGGAGGCGGCGCCGCGACCGCGGGCGCAGCCAAAGCCAGCCGGTGAATCAGGTCCACATCCACCTGCGTGGCGATCACCGATGCCAGCCGATCGAGCGAGGCCTGGACTTCCCGGGACCGCTCGACGACGGGAACCAGTCCCAGGTGGCGGTCCCGCCAGCCGACTCCATCGTCGCGGCGCACGGCGCCGACCACCGGAATGCCGAGAGGCGCCAGCGCGGAGCGAAGCAGCGCCTCGTGCCGGTCGCTGCCAACCCGGTTGAGCACCACGCCCGCAATGGCCACCGCGGGGTCGAAGGTGGCGAAGCCATGGACGACGGCGGCGACCGACGCGCTCACGGACGAGGCATCGACCACGAGGACGACTGGTGCCCGGAGCATAGTCGCAACGTGGGCCGTGCTGGCGACCGACGTCGACCCAGCGCCGTCGAAGAGCCCCATGACGCCCTCGATGATCAGGAGCTGCGAGCCCGCGGCGGCACGGGCCGCCAGCGCGGGTATCACCGACTCACCGCACAGCCACGGGTCGAGGTTGCGGCCCGGCCGGCCGGTGGCAAGTGCGTGGTAACCGGGGTCGATGAAGTCAGGGCCGACCTTGGCCCCGGCGACCCGGACGCCCCGCCTGCGCAGGGCAGCCATGAGCCCGGTGGCGACGGTGGTCTTACCGACGCCCGACGAGGTGCCGGCCACGACCAGTCGCGGCCCCAGCTTGTTCAGTACTCGATCCCTTTCTTGGCGCCTATGCCCAGGTCATAGGCGTGCTTCACCTTGCGCATCTCGGTGACCGTGTCGGCCACTTCGATGAGTTCCGGCGCCGCGTCGCGGCCGGTGATGACCACATTGGTCTTGGGGGCCCGGTCCCGGACACCGGCCACAACATCGCCGACATCGACCCAGCCGTACTTCACGGCGTAGGTCAACTCGTCGAGGATCAGCAGGTCGTAGTGCCCCGACGCCAGCTTCTCGCGAGCAACCTCCCACGCGTGGCGACCCTTGGCCGCGGTCTCGTCGAGGTCGGTGGACTCCCAGGTGAAGCCGTCGCCCAGGGTGTGCCACTCGATTCCGAGGTGGTCGGCCAGCTTGCGCTCACCGGTCTTCCACTTGCCGCTCTTCACGAACTGCACAACGCCGACGGTCCAACCACGCGCCCAGCCCCGGCCCATCACGCCGAACGCCGCTGATGACTTGCCCTTGCCGTGCCCGGTGTTGACCAGCACGATCGAATCGGCGCGAGCCATCGGCGCGAAATGTTACCGGCTATCGGTTGCCGTTCGACGGCGATGGTGGACGCCGAGAAAGCGACCTGGACCTACGACGTGACCGATCCACTCGAGGCGCGGGGTTCGTGTCTCAGGTGAGTGCGACTGTGGAAGCCATGACCACTGACTCCATGCACAAGGCCCTCGTCGATGCGGCTGAGCGGTCCCTGACGACGTCCGACCACACCCACGACGACATCCTCCAGTTGGCCGAGGTAGCTGCCACTTTGCAGGCTCAACAGCTGGCCGGGAACCTGCTCGGCCTCATCAGGGGTCGGGTCAAAAGCGACGCCGCCGCTAACGGCGAACTCTCCCCCGAAGAGGTAAACGCCTTGGTCAAGGCGTACCAGCTCCTCAAGGATTACGACAACGCACCCAACATCTGGTCGTTGGTTGGTGCCGAGAGACCAGACCAATTGGGTCGAGGGTCTTCAGGCTCAGGGCAGGAACTGGGAGTAGTTCTCCCGCCAGCGTTGGGCGTATTCGACAGCGTCTTTCGGGATCAGCGTGTTCACGATGCCGCGGTGGCGATTGGTGGTGGGCCGGTTGGCGTTGAGGATCACAAGGTCGGGCAGCAGTTCGGTGGCGACCTCTTGGAACCGAGTTCTGCCCTCGTCGATGCCGAGGTCCGGGTCCTGGTGGACGACTTGCTGGCTGACCATGGCCGGGAGGAAACCGTCTGCTCCCCTTGGTCCCACAGGGTGTACTGCCAGCGTCGGCACACGAAGACCGGTAGCACTAACTGGTCACGTCTGGCTTCTTGGACCAGGGCGGCCTTTGCCAAAAAGGTGAGGACGTCAATGTCGTCGGCGTAGTAGTGCTCCCGGGTGTTCTTGACCTCGAACATCACCTGCACCGGCGTCATTCGCCCGCCTGCCACATGGACGTAGACAGCGGTGTTGTCGACTTCGTTGACCGCAACGTCGAGGACTTGGCGGGTCGGCCCCGTGACTTTCACCAGGGCGTCGGTGGCGGCAAGCGCACGCGCCAGCGCGGCTTTGCCGGCTTCTCCCAGCAGGTGACGGCGACCCCAGCTGAGCCAGCGGGCCGTCAGGGCCCCGCGGCTTGGTCGTCGTTGTCGGTGATGAGGGCGACGTGTACTTTGATGTCGTCGAAGACGGCGGTGATCTCGAGATGGCCCCCGAGCGCTTCGATGTAGTCGCGCAGGGTGGAGAGTTGGACGTCGCTGCGGTGTTCGAGCCCTGAGAGGGAGGGTTGCGCGATCCCGAGTTGGCGGGCCAGTTCGACTTGGGTGACGGCGCGCAGCTTTCGGAGTTCGGCCAGGTTATAGGCGACGATCTCGGTGACGGCTTCTCGGCGGGCAGCTTCGTAGGCGGCTCGGCGTTCCGGCGTGTCGGGCCGGCTGGTGGTGATCTCCTTCCAGGTTTTAGTGATTGGACCAGCCCTTGGTCTCGGAGTTCTTGGAGGTACTGGTCGTAGAGGTCATCGGCGTGGGGGGCTGGCGGTGACGTACCAGTTGTTCCACGCTGATTGGTCGGCTTTGTCGCCGCCGAGGAGGAGCCCGGCTCGGCGGATGGGGTCGAAGATGAACAGGATGCGCAGCGCCCCGTCTTTGGAGCAGCGGAGTTCTTTCATGTTGTGCTGGCGGCTGGTTTTGGATGGAGTCGACCACGGGGCGGCCCAGCGTCGGACCTTCGTGTTGGAGCATGTCGACGCGGGCGTCGATCGCGCCGGCTTGTTCGTCGGTGAGGCCCTGGTACCAGGCGTCGAACTCGTCGGTGCCCATCACCTCCCGCACACCACAGTATAGACTGGACCCTATATAGGGTACAGTCTCTATTCGGGTGCGGGAATGGCGGTCGTCGGGAACGGCGATCGTCGGTGGCGGTGTCGCTGGTCAGGGGCTGGTGCTGTTCAGCGGTGGCGGGAGCCCGGGCAGGGGCGAACCCGGCGCTGCGCCTCGGTCGGCGGATGAGGCTGACCCATCGCCGTGGCACGTGGTGCCCATCGGGATTGCCGGCAATCCATCGTCCTGCTCCTCCCCGCGATACGACTTCGGCGCTGATCCCGTCGTTGCGTCGAGGTGAGGACCCATGCCGTGACGACCAGCCCGGCGCCGAGCACCACGCCCGCCAGTAATGGAGATGCGAATGCCGCCAGTACAACCGACGCCGCAACCAGCGCCACGAGTGCCAGCCCCGTAAGGCCGGCAACGATCGCCGTCGTGGCCAACGAGGCCGTCGTCTGAGGTCCGCGCCCGATCCTCGTGACCCGTGTGAGCGTGGAGCGAAGCCGTGTTCGCGGCATCTTCACCTCCCTGTCCGTATCCATACCCTCTGTATTCGGCAGCATCGGAACCTGAGTGCAGTTAAGACATGGTTGCATGCTCCAGTCGCTACCGAAGGACGATGCCATCGAAGGTAGATCTGGCGCCGGTGTCGGAGGGATAACGTTGGGCTCAGCAGCGCAGGGAACCCGGTGTGAGTCCGGGGCTGTCCCGCAACTGTCACCGGGGAGCGAACCTCCAAAAGCCACGGCCCCTTTGGGCGGGAAGGCGGGGGCGAGTGGATCCGGGAGCCAGGAGACCTGCCTGCCCGGGACCCCTCGGAGGTACGCGCGGACGTCATGAGTACTTCGATGATCACTAGCCAGCTTCGGCCGCGCCGCGAGGGCGGTCAGGAGTTGATGACCCTGGTGTGGCGGTTCCCCGCCCCGTTGCGGGCGATCGCCTCATCCCCTCATGGTGGTGGCTTGGGCGTCCGCCGCTGGTGGGTGAACGCCCAGGTTCCGATGTCGCACGGCCGGCGCGACCCCGACCATCACCTCCGGCAGCTGGCGGTGTCGCTGGGTTTGCCGGGACGGGGCGTGGGGATGCTGACCGCAGCCGATGTCCGGCATCACGTGCAGGCCAACGACGGCGGGGTCGAGGTGTGTGCCACCGTCGGTCTCGGCCACCCGACAATGGCGGCGGCGCCCGACGAGGCCGGACCGATCAGCCTCGTCGGCACCATCAACCTGGTGGTGGTTCTGCCCGAGCGCCTGGAGGACGCCGCCTTGGTCAACGCCGTGGCGACGGTGAGCGAAGCCAAGGCCCAGGCGATGTGGGACCTGGGACATCGGGCGACGGGAACCGCGACCGACGCGGTCTGCATCCTCTGTCCCGACGAGGGACGAGGGCACGCCTTCGGTGGCCCGCGCTCGCTGTGGGGCGCCCGGTTGGCACGTGCGGTCCATAGCGCCGTCATCGCGGGCGGCAAACCGTGATCACACTGGTGCTGGGCGGCGCCCGCAGCGGCAAGTCGAGGGTCGCCGAACGTCTGGCCGCGGAACTCCCCGAACCCGTCACCTACATAGGTACCGCCGCCACTCACTCAGACAGCGACGACCCGGACCGCGACGGTCTGGACCGCGACGACCCGGACATGGCGGCCCGGATTGCAGTCCACCGAGCCCGGCGCCCCGCCACCTGGCGCACGGTCGAGGCGGGCCAACACCTGTGCGCCGCCCTGACGGGGTCGAACGCGACCGTGCTGGTCGACTCCCTCGGCGCTTGGGTCGCGGCCTGCCCCGACTTCGACGTGGACGTCGATGCGCTCCGCAGCGCCATCTGCGGCCGGGCGGGCGACACCGTGATCGTCTCCGAAGAGGTCGGGCTCGGGGTGCACCCCTCGAGCGCCGCCGGCCGCCGCTTTCGCGACACGCTCGGGCTGGTGAACCAGATGGTCGCCGAGTTGGCGGACGAGGTCCTCCTGGTGGTCGCAGGGCGCATCCTGCGGTTGGAACAACTGAGTGCCAGCCCGTGACCTCCGAGCCTGCCCTGGACCCGGGCCTGCCTCGCAGTGGGATCCGGGGGGCGGTGGCATTCCTGACGCCGTTCGGCGGCTCGGCAAGGCCCAGTCCCGAGGCGGTGGCGTGGTTTCCGGTGGTCGGGGCGGCGTTGGGGTTGTTCCTGGGCGGCTTCTGGTGGGTGGCGGTGAAGGCGTGGCCCGCGCCGCTTGCCGCGGCGTTGGTCGTGGCGGGCGATCTCGGACTGACCGGCATGCTGCATTTCGACGGGCTGCTCGACAGCGCCGACGGCTTGCTGGCGCATCTGCCCCGGTCGCGCCGCCTCACGGTGATGTCCTCGCCGGAGGTAGGGGCATTCGGAGTCGCCGTCGGGGGCGCAGTCCTGCTCGCCCGGTGGGCTGCGCTCGCCACGATCCGGCCCGCGCCCCTGCTGGTGGCCGGCCTCTGGTGCTCGTCGCGGACCCTGATGGCGGGGGTCATGCGGGTCGTTCCGTACGCCAGGGACGGCGGCGGCCTGGCCAGCGCGTTTCTCGGGCGAGCGGGCGGCGTCGCGATCGTGCTCGGGATCGTGACCGCGTTGGCCCTGGCGGCGGGATGGCGAGGCGTCGCCGGGCCGGCGGCGATCCTGGCTGCGGTCGGCGGAGGCGTCGGTGTGGTGCTCCTGGCGCGCCGCAAGGTCGGTGGCTTCACCGGCGACGTGCTCGGCGCCGCCGGTGTTGTTGCCGAGACGGTCGGCCTGATCGTGGCCGCCGCCAAATGGTGACGCCATGAACCTTCGCCTGGAGGCGGCGGTCGGCGTGCTCGCCGATCAGATGTTCGGTGAGCCACCCCTCTCGCCCCATCCGGTGGCACTGTTCGGCCGAGCGATGCGTGGGGTCGAGCGGCGCTGCTACCGCGATGCCAAGGCGGCGGGAACCCTCCACGCCGGCATCGGCGTGGGTGCCGGCGTCGCGGCCGGGGCGGCGGTGGGCTCGCCCGCCTTGGCGACATATCTGGCGGTGGCCGGGCGGTCGCTCGGCGAAGCCGCGACGCAGGTGGCGACCGCGCTGGTCGCGGGCGATCTCGAGCACGCTCGGGCGCTCCTGCCCGGCCTGGTGGGCCGGGACCCCGCCGGCCTCGACGAGAAGGAGATCACCCGGGCCGTAGTGGAATCGGTGGCCGAGAACACCGTCGACGCGGTGGTGGCGCCGGCGCTGTGGGCCGCGGTCGCCGGCGCCCCCGGCGCCTTGGGCTATCGGGCCGTCAACACCCTCGATGCGATGGTGGGCCACCG
>JAUTXM010000463.1 GCA_030838025.1 Acidimicrobiaceae bacterium | reverse complement strand
CATCCGAACAGCCGGTAATTTGTCCGACTATGACCGACGTGGACGAGCATGGCCGACCGGAACCTCCCGCGGCCGCGGGCGAAACTTCCACCCTGCTGGGCTTCCTCGACTACCAACGCGCGACCTTGGCGTGGAAATGCGCCGGGATGGACGCGGCGGGCCTGTCGGCGACCGTCGGCGCCTCGTCGATGACCCTGGGCGGGTTGCTCAAGCACCTTGCCTATGTCGAGAGTCACTGGTTCTCCCGATCCTTGTACGGGCGAGACCGCCAGGCCCCATGGGACACAGTCGATTGGGACGCTGACCCCGATTGGGAATGGCATTCGGCCGCCCACGACTCACCTGAGGAGCTGCACGCGCTCTGGCACGACGCCGTGGCCCAGTCTCGCTGCCTGGTTGCCGAAGCGCTCGAGAATGGCGACATGGACCGGTTGGCCCAGCGCACATGGCCCGACGGTTCGGCTCCCAGCCTGCGATGGATCGTGGTCCACATGATCGAGGAGTACGCCCGGCACAACGGCCATGCCGACCTCCTCCGGGAATCTGTGGACGGGATGACCGGGGAATAGGCGCCGGACCTCCCAGCGCTTACGGCTCGAGTGGCAGCTCCTCGTCCGATGGCAGAAGGCGCTCTGACGCCGTCTCCTCCTCCGGAGGCAACTGCTCGGTGAGCGGGGGCAGCGGTGGGTCCTCGCCCGGCGCGACATCGGTTGGCCCGGCATCGCCAATGATGTTGGGGTCTTCCATTCCTACACCCGTCCCCCGAAGGCGTTCGATCAATGAATGATGCTCGTGCGGTGTATCGCTCGGGACGTCGGTTGGGCTCATGGTAGGAACGTAGCGACTAACGGAGTTGAGGACGACTCAGACGCCGCCGAGTGCGCTGCGATCACGGTCCAAGCCGCACCGGGGCGAAACCGCTGCCAGCGCGCCTCTTCGACGATCTCCGAACCCGCAGCGCCTCCGACGCCTAGCCGCCGCCTAGCCGGGCGGGTCGGGAACCACCTGGTCGTCTCCACCCACCACTCGAGGGCCGCTCGCTCCGACCAGTCCGGCCAGCGAGCTCGGCCCACCGGGCGAGTCCAGTGCGCCGCGCCGGTCCAGCCCGCCGTGCAAGCGGACCTCTCGTTGAGGCACGGGCATGTCGATTCCGGCTTCGTCCAGGGCACCCTTCGCGGCAATCGCCACCGCACTTCGCACGCGCCACAAGGTCGCCACATCGGGCGCATGCCACACCCGTATGTCCAATGTGACACTCGAATCTCCGAATGCTCGCACCCACACCTCGGAAGGAGGATGCTCCAGGACGCCATCCACCGTTTCCACCGCCGCCAGCAACAGCTTGCGGGCCTGTTCGAGATCGGTGTCGAACGCGACGCCGATCGGTAGCGTCGTGCGCCGCCGGCCCAGCGCCGTGTGGTTGGTGATGGGGTTGGCGAGCACCGAGGTACAAGGCACGAGTACGCGCTCGCCGTCAAATGTCCGCAGTACGACTGTGCGGAAGTTGACGTCCTCAACGGTGCCTTCACAGGTGCCGGTGGCGATCTGGTCACCGCGCCTGAAGGGTCGTCGTAGTTGCAGGATGATGCTGCCCAGGAAGTTCGCCAAGATGGCCTGGGCGGCGAACGCAAGCGCGATTCCACCTACCCCAAGCGCCCCGACCAACGGACCCAAACGGATCCCCAGGATCGACAAGCTCCAGAGCAGGCCGATCAGGACGACCAACAACGCGATCATCCGGGCCACGGCATCGGCGGCCAGTCGTTCGCTGTCCCCCCGGTGCAGCGAACGACGCACGACGATCTGGACGAGGCGTCCCACGACGAGAGCGCCCGCCACGACACCGCCCGCCACCGCCCAATCGACGGCGCCGATCCCGCTGCTCAAGACGGTTTGAGCCGCCAGGTTGGCGGCCACGATCCAACTCATCAGGTTGCATCTACCCGGTGGCGTCGCTCTACCACCCTCTCACCGCGTACGAGCGAGCGTCTCCGTCTTCGGGGTCAATCGTTACCGCCGTCATCGACGCGCCGGTTGTCGCCGAGGGCCACCCCGAGCGCGGGATTGTCCCGTTCTTCCTTCACCTTGTGCGGAACTTGCAAGAGGCGCAGGAGGGTGACGAGCCCCACGCCGCCAATGACGTTGCCCAGGGCCGCAAAGCCCGCCGTCTTCGCCCAGTCGACGTACCCGAAGGGAGCGTGGCCGGTATGAAGCGCCGCGAACATCAGGAGCGAGTTGACGATCGCATGATTGAGCTGTCCCCCCGCGAGCAGGAAGGCGGCGGTGACGGCGGGCACGATCTTGGAAGCGACGGATTCGCCGCTGTGCTGCATCCAAGTCATGAGCGTGATGACCGCCCCACCCAGGACGGCGAGTGAAAGCGCCCGAATCCCGTATCCCAACTGCACGTAATGGGAGCCGGACTCAATGGCGGTACTCGCCATGTCGGGATACCCCCTCATGATCAACCAGGTGAAAACCCAGCCACCGGCCAGGTTGGCCACGAGGGTGCCGACCCACAGGCGGATCAACATCCGGAACCGCGCCTGGCGGGCGATCACGGTGGACACCGGTATGAGGAAGTCTTCGGTGAACAACTCGCTGCGCGCCAGCGCCAAGGCGATGAAGCCGATGGAGAACGCCAGGCCGGCGAGAAGTTTGCTCTTTGTTTCGTGTTCGACCAGCAACAACCCGAGGACCCCGGTCCCGACGTCTATGCCGCCGACCAGCCCCGTTGCCACAAGGGGCGCCAGTCCCCGGGACATCCGCCTCCGTCCTTCGTCGACGGTGCGGAGAAAGGTCTCCTCTACCTCGTGCTCAGCCACCGCCGAGCTGCGCTCCGGATCAGACCCGACGCCCGGGCGAGATTCATCCCCCCGCTCGCTCGAGCGGCCCTTGTCGGCGGTGTCGGGCATTACAGCGCGGGACAGTACCCGATGGTCCAGGCTCGCAAACGGATGCCCAAAGCAGCACCGGTTGGCAGCCGGTTGGCAGCCGGTTGGCGCCGCCGGTTCGGGCACCTCCACGCCAACTGGGCGATCCGTACGAGGTCAGAAGCGGTGCGCCTCAGGAACTAGCGGCATGGATGGCGGCGCCGACGATGCCGGCCTCGTTTCGTAGACCGGCTGCCACTATGGGGGTGCGCAGATGTAGGCGATCGATGAACTTGTCGGCCTTGCGACTCACGCCCCCGCCGATCACGAACAGCTCCGGCCAGAGGTAGCGCTCCAGTGCCTGGTAATAGCGCTCCAGCCGTCGGGACCATTCACCCCAGCTCAGGTCCTCGCGTTCACGCGCCCCGGAGCTTGCGCCATGCTCGGCGTCGTGGCCGTCCACTTCCAGGTGCCCGAGTTCACTGTTGGGGATGAGGATGCCCCGGTAGAGCAGGGCCGTCCCGATCCCTGTTCCCAGCGTCGTGACGATCACCAGGCCGTCGTGACCATGGGCCGCGCCAAATGCCGCTTCCGCCACGCCAGCAGCGTCGGCATCGTTCATGGCTGTGACCGCGCACCCGGTTGCCGCCCCGAGCACCTCCTCGATGTTGGTGTTGACCCAGCTCGGGTCGACGTTGGCGGCGGTGCGAGCAACTCCGTTGGTCACGGGGGCGGGAAAGGTCGCGCCGATGCGGCCGTCCCAGCCGAAATGCTTGGTCACCTCGGCCACCGCCTCTGCCACCGCTTCGGGCGTCGACGGCTGGGGGGTGAGCAACTTGAGGCGGTCGCCGACCAACAAGCCGGTGTCAAGATCGACCACCGCTCCCTTGATCCCCGATCCGCCGATATCGACGCCGAAACCGTGGCTCACCACTGACCAGCGTACGTTCGCCGCCGATCCCCCGTCGGGAGGACCGCCACTACCATTTCTTCAAGGTTGGCTGTCGTGGCACTCAAGCTCCCGCTAGGCCGAGAAACCCGTTTGTCGGTCGGGTGGTTCTCCACGTCATGGCCGGGGCGCCCGGCCGCGGCGAGCCAACCGCCCAACGTCTCGGCTGCGGGGTGGCCGGAGCACAAAGTGCTGCGTGGACGACACTTAGGACTCCGGCCTCGCGCCATGGGCGGGGAGAGCCGGAAATGTGACTCCATACGCGGGGTCCGCCTTCGCCAAATCCACTACTGCTGCGTCACCGCGTCGTGACTCCCCTCGCGGGGAAGGCTCCGCCATCTCACGCGGGCGAACCGTTCCGTCCGGCCGGGGGCGGGCGATGAACAAGAAGTAGTACGCCATCACGGCTATTCCGAAGGTGATCCATACGGCGAGCGCGGGGCCGAGAAATGGCATCAGCCCGGTTTGTACCCATTCTTGCTGGGGCTATTCCACCGCATTCCAGCCAAGGACACCGACCGCCAGGATGGCCATGTCGTCCTTCACGACGCCGTCGGGTGCAAAGGCTCGGGCGTGCTCCTCGATCGCGGCGACCGCGCCGGCCGGACCTTCCGTCTCGGAGCGGCCCAGGCGCAGCTGGCATTCCTCTGATGCGGAGCCGCCGTCGCTACCACCGGCTCCTCCCGTGACCCAGCTTGTCCGCCCCCGCATCCACACTCAGTGCGCCGGCCCAGGCTCGCCGAAGCGACGATGGTACCGCTCGAGCACTTCGAGTAACGGTAGCTCGCACCCTCGGTCGCGGCCAGCGCTCGGCCAGCGCTCGGCAGCGCTCGACCAGTG
>JAUTXM010000439.1 GCA_030838025.1 Acidimicrobiaceae bacterium | reverse complement strand
GCCAACGAGATGAGCCGGGCCCGGCGGGGTCCGTAGTACTTGGAGAAGTAGAGATAGCGGCTGCGCAGGCCTTGCCGGGGCGTGATCTCGAACATCCCCGGCTTGAACACCGAGGCATGGCCGCGGTGCACGACCGTCGCCTCGGCGCAGACACCGAGCGACCACCGCGCTTGGACCAGCCGGCGGCTCAGGTCAGTGTCCTCGTAGAAGAGGAAGAAGCGCTCGTCGAAGAGGCCAACCGCCTCCAGAGCTACCCGCCGGAGCAGGATGCAGCAGCCTTGCAGCCAGCCGTGTTCCTCGTCGGGGCCCTCGGTCACGCCCGTGCGGTCGAAGTGCAGGCAGCTGCGGATATCGGGATAGGCGATGCGGTTGGCCGCCCGGCGCTCCTGGCTGTCGACCACCGTGGGCACGACCGCGCCCAGCTCCGGGTGGCGGTCCATCGTCGCCACCATCTGGCGTACCGCGCCGGGCCGCAGTTCGGTGTCGTCGTTCAAGACCAGGGCATACCGGGCTGATTGGTCCTCGACGACGCGGCGCAGCACCTGGTTGTGGTTGGCGCCGAAACCCAGGCGAACCTGGTTGGCGATCACTGCCACGGCGCTGAAGTCGGCGGCCAGCATCTCCAGGCTTCCGTCGCCCGAGCGGTTGTCGATGACGGTTGCGTGCCAGTCAAGCCCGGCGCACGCGGCCGGAAGCGTGAGGAGGCAGGCCCGCACCAACTCCCGGTTCTCGTGATTGACAATGGAGATCTCGACGTCCCGGGGGCTCATGGGCGAGCGACGCTGCGGATCGGCACCGGGTGAAGGAGGCGGGGCGGATCAGCCTTCCCGCCGCCAGAAGACGCCGTTCTTGTCGATCGGCTGCAGCGGCTCGGTGATCTCGTGCTCGGCGCGGTAGTCGTCGACGGCGGCCTTGCAGCTGGGGATGTCGCCATAGTCGTCGACGATGATGAACCCCCCCTTGGATACCTTCGGGTAGAGCGCATTGAGCACATCGGTGGTCGAACCGTACATGTCACAGTCCACCCGGAGCACGGCCAGGGCCTCGATGGGAGCACCGGCCAGGGTGTCACAGAACCAGCCGGGGAGGAACCGGACCTGGTCGTCGAGCAGGCCGTACCGGGTGAAGTTCCGCTGCACGTCCTCCAACGACACCGCGAGGAACGGCTGGGTCCAGTGCAAGTCCTCGGAGTCGGCGGGGTGGATGGCTCGCGGCTTCGGCAGGCCCTCAAAGGAGTCGGCCACCCAGACCGTGCGGTGCGTGTCCCCATGGGCGGCCAGCACGCCCCGCATGAAGATCGTCGCCCCGCCCCGCCACACGCCCGCCTCGAGCAGATCGCCGGCCACGTCTGCGGCCAGCACCTCCTCGACGCAGGACTGCACGTTGTCGAGGCGTCGGAGCCCAATCATGGTCTCGGCCCGGACCGGCCAGTCCAGTCCCTGCTCGCGGATTCGCGGCTCGAAGGGGACTCGTCGATACGTCACGATCCCGCGGCGGCTGAGGACCTTGGTGACGACCGTCCACGCCCGGCGCTTCCAGACGTCCTTCGGTACCACCGGGCCCAGATCCTCGTCCATGTCGAAGCGGGTGAGGCAACGCTTCAGGAGGTCCAGATACAGCGCTGCAGGCGGCGACCCGGGCCCCGGCCGGACGGTGGAAGCGGCGCCGTCGCCGGTGGGTTGGAGCGTGACCATCGGTCGATGATAGGCCGATGTCCCGGTGGTGGCTCGTGCGCCGGGCCCTCAGGGCACACCGGGTGGCGTCGGCACCGTGCTGCCGGCCAAGCTGGGGTTCCTGCCCGATCCGGCGCTGGGCCTGCCCGACGAGTCGTGGTGGCGGCTCACGCCGTGGGCACTGGCCCGGATGGTTCGTGTCCTCGGCTTCGACGTGGCCGGCATCACCTTCCACCGCCAGCTCTATCCGGGCGCGCCGTGCCCCATGTTCACCTTGGTCGGCCGGCGCCGGAAAGGTACCCGAAAGCCCGGCGTGTAATCTGCCTCGCCATGGTCGAGCGCTCGGTGCAGTTCCACGGTTTTCGGCTGAGTGCCGAGGTGCCCGACCGAGTGGGGCGGCTGATGCGGCGGGTCATCGGCGGTGCCCGCCGGCCACCACTGGCGCAGCCCCAGGTCATCGTCCGGGGCGACTCACGCTTGCTGGTGCTCGACCCACCGCCGACCACCTTCGTTCGCCACGACCCCGAAATCGGCGTCGGATTCATCACCGATCGCATCGCCCACCGCGCCCGGGCGGCGGCACGAGAAGCGGGCCGGCCGAAGACTTCCACGCCAGAGACCGACCCCGACGAGGCCGGTGCCTTGGCCCGCCAGGTGGCGGCCCAGCCGTGGTATCACACCATCGAGTTGCCCCACGGGATCGAGACGTCGGGCTACTACGACCACCGTCCCCTCGTCCCGATCTATGGGATCCCGGCGGACCTGACCGGCAAGCGGGTGCTCGACGTGGCCACTGCCGACGGCTTCTGGGCGTTCGAATTCGAACGCCGGGGTGGTGAGGTCACGGCGCTCGACATCGAAACCACCGCCGACGTCGACCTCCCGCCCAGAGTGCAGCAGCTGGCGACCCAGCGGGGGTACGCCGATCTGCTGGGCGACGGCTTCGAACTGGCCCACCGCGCCCTGGGATCGAAGGTGAAGCGCGTGGTGGGCACGGTCTACGACCTCGACCCCGACCGCTTGGGGCGCTTCGACCTGGTCCACACCGGCGACTTGCTTCTTCATCTTCGCGACCCGATTCGGGCCCTGCAGCAGCTGCGGACGGTCACCGAAGGCGACTTCCTGCTTTCCGACGTGTTCGACTCCACCATCGGTTGGCCCCAGCGCATCGAATCCGGGGTCAGCCACTATCTGGGCG
>JAUTXM010000437.1 GCA_030838025.1 Acidimicrobiaceae bacterium | reverse complement strand
CGACAACTACGCCGCCGATCCCAGCTTCACCCTGTTCGACGACGTCACCGTGAGCTGATCCCGCCCGGCAGGACCTGCTCGGTGGAGAGAAGGGGGGCCATCAGGTCTCCCTTCTCTCCCACCCGCTGGAGCACTGTCGGGGCCTCGAAGACGAGCATTTCGGGATGGCTCGCCTCGATCGCCGCCTCGACCTCCGACCACTCGACAGGGGTCGACACCGTCGGACGCTCCCGGGCCCGCATCGAATACACCGACACGGTCGTCTTGGAGGCCGTGTTCTGGCTCCAGTCGATCAACACTTTCGTGGGCCGGACGCTCTTGTCCTGCGTCGTCACGATGAGGTCCGGGTGCTGGCGTTCCAGCACCTGAGCCAGGGCATGGGAAAAGGGGCGGGTGTCGTCGTACGTCGTCGGGGTGTTCAAAGGCACATAGACCTGGAGGCCCTTGCTCCCCGAGGTCTTGACCCAGGCCTGCAACTTCAGAACGTCCAGTGCTTCTTGGAGGAGCAACGCCACCCGCCCGCACGTCAAGACGTCCGCCCCCTCACCAGGGTCCAGGTCGAACACGACCGACCTGGGGCAGCTCAGATCCTCGGAGCGGGCGAGCGAGGGGTGGATCTCGATGGCCGCCAGGTTGGCGGTCCACACCAGCGCCGCCGGTTCGCCCAGGCAGCAGTAGCCGATGCCGCCCATCTCGATGGTGGGCAACCATGGCGGCCGGTGCGACGGGCAGTTCTTCTCGAAGAATGACGCCTTGTCGATGCCGTTGGGGTAGCGCCGCAAGGTGATGGGCCGGCCCTCGACGTGGCCCAGCATCACCGGCGCGATGCGGGCGTAGTAGTCGATCATCTGACCCTTGGTGAATCCCGTGGCGGGCCACAGGACCTTGTCGAGGTTGGAGAGCTTGAGCTGGCGCCCGCCGATGTCCACCTCGACGGAGGTGGAGGTCACGCGCTGGCCTGCTGGCGCGACCGTTTTCCTTTCCCATCCCCGTCATCGGACTTGGCGGCGCGGGCGGCAGCCAGGCTGGCCTCCAAGGCGGCCATGAGGTCGACGACCGGCGCCGCCGGGGCGGCCTCGGGCGCCTGGGCGATCTCGGCGCCCTCGGCCTTGGCCTCGATCAACTCGATGACCCGCTCGCGGTAGTCGTCGCGGTACTTTGTCGGGTCGAACGGGGCGGACAGGGACTCGACCAGCTGCTTGGCCATGTTGAGCTCCCGGTCCGACGGTTTGGTGGCATCGGCGGTCGGGACCGCGAGGTCGGCGGTGGCGATCACCTCGTCGGCGAACAGCATGGTCGACAGCACCAGCACGCCGTCTTTGGGCCGCAGGGCCGCCAGGTACTGCTTGGAGCGCAGCACGAACTTGCCCAGCGCCACCTTGCCGCTGCCCGCCATGGCCTCGACCAGCAGGACATAGGGCTTCACGGCCCGGTCCTCGGGGACCAGGTAGTACGTGTGGTCGAAGTAGATCGGGTCGATGTCGGCCAGGTCGACGAACTCCTCGATGTCGATGGTCCGGCTGGCTTCGGGGTCGATGGAGCGCAGCTCCTCGGGCTCGATGATGACGTAGCGCCCGCCGCCGAGGTCGTAACCCTTGACGATGTGGTTGTAGTCGACCTCCTCCCCGTCGACCGAGCACACCCGTTTCTGGTTGATGCGGCCGCCATCGACGTCGTGCAGTTGGTTGAACCGGATGTCCTTCGGTGAGGTCGCCGACACCAGCTTGATCGGCACGTTGACCAGACCGAAGCTGACCGCCCCACTCCAAATAGCCCTGGGCATGGGACCATTCAACCGCACTCGGCACCGGGCGCGACGGGCGGTGCTCCCGGGGAGCCCCGGGCGGCCCGAGCCCTCGCCCCCCGGGATCGGGTGCCGGCCCAGACGGTGGCGGTTCCTGAGCGCCGTCAGCTGGTCGGGCACGGGACGGACTTGTCGGTGTAGCCACCGAAGTCCGTCGTCCAGTACCAGCCGTAGGTGGCGCCGGCGGAGTACGACCGGCTGATGCCGATGACCTTGTACCCGGCGTTCAGCATGTTCTGGTTGTGTGGCGCCGACGCCTTCCACTGCGCCAATGTGGCCGACGCCGTAGCATTTCCGGCGGCAATGTTCTCGCCTTCGGCCGTCTGAAAGGTGTAACCGAACGCCGCCATTCTCTTGAACGGATCACGTCCCACGCTGTCGGTGTGACTGAAATAGTTCTTCTGCGCCATATCGGTCGTATCCCACTTGGCCGCGTTGGTCATGGCGATCGACACTTGCAGCGGGACCAGACCTTGCTGGACCCGGTACGAGTTGATTGCCCGGCAGAACGAGGATTCCTCAGCGTCCAAGGCAGGGGTCACGACCGCCTTGGCGGCCGGCTTCGGTGTCGCCGATGCTCGGGCCGCGGAACCGGTGATCGACGCCGCCACCACAGCCAGCACGACGATCGCGGACCGGCGCACAAGCTGTACCCAATGGGTTCGGTGGCCTGTGCTTCGAGGATTCATGAACCGTTTGACGGCGCTTCGAACACCCGGCTTTAGTGCAATGAATTTGTTTCACACTTTGCCCGGATATCGGCAATTCTTTGCTTTTCCCCAAATCCCTCTTCGAATAGCCCTGGCACCCAATCACGAATTCCGGAACTCGACCTGCGATCAACGTTGAGCGGCGCGGTCCCCATCTCGGTGATTCGCCCCGCGGGCTGCGTGAGTTGGCACCCACGGTGGGCATGAACCAGACCGTCACACCGGCCTGAGATCATGAAGCCATGCCGCTACCGCCACCGCCGCCCACCATCGAACAGGCTGCGGCCCGCCTGGCCGGTCTCTTGACCTATGCCGGGGGGACCTTGAGCGATCCCGAGCGCCATGACTTGGTGTTCGAGACCGACCTCTCGCTGCAGCCGCTCGTGCGCCTACCCGCCCCGATCGACACCTGGGCGGTCGACGGCGGCCAGGCCGTCGTCGCCGACGCCCGCTGCCTGCAGCTCGTCGTGACCCGGGCGTCCCGGGCGCGCTGGCGGGAGGGTCGCTGCGTGCTCGAGGAAGAGGGCGACCTGCGGCCCCAGCTGGTCGGCTGCGGCGAGGAGCGCACCGCCGTGTTGACCTACGGCATGCCGGTGCGCCCCGATGCCGCGGTCGACATCGGCTTGCTGCGGGACTGGGGGGAATGGCAGGCGGTGGCCCGGTCGGTCGAGGAGGCCGACGCGGGCGCCATGGTCCTGATCGACGGCGACCTGGAGCCCGACTGGCGCCTCCCGCCGTCCTTTCTCGACGCGCTGTTCGCCCGAGCCACGGCTCGCCGGGTCACCCTGGCCGGGGTCACCAAGCACTCGTCGTTGGCCCGGGGGGGCGCCCCACTGCTCGGCCAGCTGGAGCGCCGGGCCGAAGAAGCCCTGGGGCCGCGGGCCATGTGGTGGGCTCGCCTCGCCACCACCCGTCCCGACTCGGGACCCAATCGCCAGATCCTGGCCGCTCGGCTCGACCCCGACGCCCGGTTCTCGTTCCGGGTCGATATTCCCGCGGGCGACGACGCACCACACATCCTGGGATCGCTTTCGGCATTGGCCGACGACGCCGCGTTCCCCGGCTATCCCTATCCCTTGAGTGTGGCGGACCGCCTGGCAGCTTGTCCCGGCTGGGTCCGCGACGACGTCTGGGCCCAGCTCGAGGACGGCCTCGATGTCGCCGGGGTGCCATTCGATGTCCGCGAGCGGGCGTTCACGGACCGCCACCGGCTGATGGAGCGGGCGTGACTTCGGGAGGCGAGGTCCGCGGCCGCCTGTTCGGCAAGAACGTTCTCGAGGCGACCTTCCGGGCGGCGCCCGACGAGGACCTTTTCCTGGGCGAGCTGCTCGTCGGGGTGGACGACGCCACCGGGCGGCGGTACCTCTTCCGCGTGGTGGACGTCACCTACGGCACCGAGCACCGGGAGCCGGGGTGGGCGGAGCGAGTGGCGGGCACCATGCTGGCCGACGATGGACGAGACGATGCCGGCGCCCATCCGCTGTACGAACAGTCTCGGCGCACCTATCGAGTCGCCACCTGTAGCTGCCTTGGCTACCTGACGCCGCCGGGTCCCGATGGTGTCCGAACGGAGTTCCGCAAGCCCAAGAGCCTGCCCACGCAGTTCTCGCGGGTGCTGGCCCCCGAACCCGAGGACTTCGCGTTCCTCGCCAGCCGCATGGGCGACCTGCCCGTGGGCATGCTCCGCAGCGGCGAGAGCGTGGTCGACTTCCGGGTCAGCATCCCCGGTGCCGCCCTGTCCAGCCACGTCGGCATCTTCGCCACGACGGGGATGGGCAAGTCCAACCTGATGCGGGTGCTGGCCGCGGGCGTCATGCGGGCCAACGGCCGCTACGGCCTGCTCATCATCGACCCCCACGGGGAGTACCGCGGCGCGCTGGCCCGCCATCCCTGGGCCGGCGAGCGGCTCCGCACTTATGCCGCGCGGTCGCTGCCCAACACCACCGCCCTTCGTATCAGCCTGGCCGAGCTCGGCATCGACGACCTGCGCACGGCCTACGAGTGGAGCCGGCCCCAGGAGGAGGCGCTGTTCGAGTTGGAGCGCCACTACGGAGTCGAGGGGCTGGGGTGGCTGGCCGCCTTCGCCCGCCTCGACGACCTCCCGGGCTTTCGGGACGTCGAGCTCAATGGCCGGATCGCGCTGAGCACCCTGCAGGTCGTCCACCGTCGGGCCCGGCGCATCGTCGAACTCCAGTGTGTGGCGATGGACCCCAACGTGTCGGTCGGCGGCTCGGTGCTGTCGGACCTGCTCGGGGGCAAGGTCGTGCTGATCGATGTCAGCGGACTCGGGTCGACCGAGGAGGTCCTGGTTGCCTCCTACCTGACCCGCCGGGTGCTCGAGGAGTGGCAGAGCGCGTATCTCGACCGGCCCGAGCAGCACGAGCGCATGCCGGTGGTCGCGGTCGTGCTGGAGGAGGCGCAGCGCGTACTCGGCGCCAGCAAGGACCGGGAATCCAACGTGTTCCCCCGGGTGGCTCGGGAGGGACGCAAGTTCAACGTCGGAATCTGTGCCATCACCCAGCAACCCAAGCTGCTCGACGACGAGCTGCTCAGCCAGTTCAACACCTTCTTCATTCTGGGTTTGGCCGACGAGAAGGACCGCAACATCCTGCGAGCCTCGGCCAAGCAGGACATCAGCGCCGTGGGCAAGGAAATACAGACGCTGATGCCCGGCGAATGCTTGATCGCGGGGCTGGCGGCCCCCTTCGCGATGCCGGCCAAGGTCGACCTCTACGACGACTTGGTGCGGGCGACCCCTCCGCCGCCCGCCCCCCGGCCGACCGCCGCGCCCAACATTGCCGCCCTGGTCGACTAGAGAAGCGCGACACGGCCGAGCGGCTCGCGGTTGCCGCCAGAGGAGCGGGTCGACTCCGTGCCGTCGCTGGTGATCCGGCCAGGCGTTGATGGGCGAATGGGTCACGGCGAGGTGACCGAGCATGGGGGGCCGACGGATGGACGACCGAACCTTCGAGCAAATCGGAGCAATCGGCGCAGGCATGGTTGGGGCGTTGTCATTGCTGTATGCCGTCGCTTATCTCGGCATCACGCCGTCGGACCAGCGGGGCAGTGACATCGACAAGTTCTTCCGCTCCTACCTGGCCCACCCGACGGGCCTCCGGCTGGCCTCAGCGTGCCTGATGGTGTCCGGGCTGCTCAGCGGGGTCGCCGTTGTCGCATTGACCAGAAGGATCCGACGCGATCCACGCCAGGACAGCCCGCTGCCGTCCTCATTGTCCTGGGCCACCGTTCTGGCGGTCGTCGCCGGTTTGGCAACCTCGGCCCATGGGCTGGCCGACCTGGTCGGGGTCGACAAACTGGCGCACCGCTACGCCTCGGGCGATGCGGCCACCCGGGCCGCGGTCGCCGTGGCGCACGTTGCACCGTCGGCGGTCGACCCCCGGGGTCTGGCCACGTTC
>JAUTXM010000310.1 GCA_030838025.1 Acidimicrobiaceae bacterium | reverse complement strand
CCGGCGCTGCCGCCGGCCGGTCACGGCGGACCCGACCCGCCCCGACCGGCCCCGACCGGCCCCGACCGGCCCCGACCGGCCCACGGCGGCGGATCGATTGGCAGTTCTGCCGGCTTTGTCAGTTTTCCCGGACCTTGGACGGCAAAACTGCCAGAGCCCGCCAAACTGCCAATCGATCGAGTCATCGAGGGCCATAAGTCCCTACAGCAGTCGTGGGATGTCTAGCCTCGGCCCATGCTCGTCGCACTGGCCGGCGGCGTCGGAGCCGCGCGGATGCTGCGAGGGCTGGTCGACGTCATGGACCCCGCCGAGATCGTCGCGGTCGTCAACACTGGCGACGACGTGGTGCTGCACGGCCTCCACATCAGCCCCGACTTGGACACCGTGACCTACACGCTGGCGGGCGCCATCAACCCCGACACCGGTTGGGGTCTGTCCGGTGAATCCTGGGCCGCCATGGAGGCGCTGGCCGCCTACGGCGACGGC
This sequence comes from Acidimicrobiaceae bacterium, assembly GCA_030838025.1. Lineage (GTDB taxonomy): Bacteria > Actinomycetota > Acidimicrobiia > Acidimicrobiales > Palsa-688 > JALYXV01. Next base: position 2,816 of record JAUTXM010000310.1, on the reverse strand, counting down.
CATGCGGCGTGGTTTCGCCTCGGCGACCAGGACCTCGGCACCCACCTCTACCGCACCAACCGCCTGGCGGCGGGCGCCACCCTCAGCCAGGTCACCGCCGAAATAGCCCGTCGCTGGGGCGTCGAGATCACCCTGCTGCCGATGTCCGATGACTACGTCGAGACCCGGGTCACGGTCGCGGGCCACGAGATCGGCTTCCAGGAGTACTTCGTGGGCTTGCACCACGAAGTGGCGGTCGAGGCGGTCGCATTCCGGGGCGCCACCGACGCCGCACCCGCGCCCGGCGTGCTCGCGGCCATCGAACGCGCCGAATGCCTGCTGATCTGCCCGTCGAATCCCATCGTCTCGATCGGCCCGATCCTGGCCGTCCCGGGCGTGCGCCAAGCCGTCGAAGCCCGCCGCGCGGACGCCGTCGCCGTCTCCCCCATCGTCGGGGGCCGGGCGCTCAAAGGACCAGCCGACCACATGCTTCGGGAACTGGGCCACGAATTGTCGGTCGTAGGCGTCGCCCGCCTCTACGCGCCCCTCGCCGCCACCCTCGTGATCGACGAGGCCGACGAGCACTTGGCCGGGGCGGTCGAGGCCGAGGGAATGGACGCCCTCGTGACAGCCACGGTGATGACGGGCCGACCCGAGGCGGCCGCCCTCGCCCGCACCGTGCTCGGCGCCCATCGCGAGCGCGCCGCCCCGTGATCTCGCTCATCCCGGTCCTCGGAGTTCCGGAGATCCACCCAGGCGACGTGCTGGCCGACGTGATCGCCCGCCATGCCGAGCTCACCGACGGCGACGTGGTCGTGGTCACCCAGAAGATCGTCTCCAAGGCCGAGGGCCGCCTGGTCCCGATCGACCCGGAGGACCCCAACGCCGCCGTTCAGGCCGTGCTCGACGAGTCGGTGCGAGTGCTCCGCCAGCGCGACCAGCTGTTCATTACCGAAACCCGCCATGGCTTCGTCTGCGCCAACTCCGGCGTCGACCTGTCCAACGTCGAGCGTGGTTGGGCCGCCCTGCTCCCGCTCGACCCCGACCGCTCGGCCCGCCGCATCCGCGACGGTCTCCGGGGCCGCGCCGGGGTCGACGTGGCGGTGATCGTGTCCGACACCTTCGGGCGCCCGTGGCGCCATGGGCTCACCGACGTCGCCATCGGCTGCGCCGGCATCGCGGCGATCCTCGACCTGCGCGGGGGCGTCGACACCAACGGCCGGGAACTCCACGCCACCGAGATCTGCATCGCCGACGAGATCGCAGGCGCGGCCGAACTCGTGATGGGAAAATCCTCGTCGATCCCGGTTGCGATCGTCCGGGGGGTGGATCCCAAGTGGCTACGGGAGTCGTCGGTCCGTTCTGAGATCGTCAGGAACCACCGGGACGACCTGTTCCGCTAGGCGATCGAGCGAGGGTGGGCGCCATCCGACTCGATCAGTTGTGCCAATAATCCCCGTACTCGCCGGTCGATGTCGTCGACGATGGGCCGGACCTGCTCGACGGGGAGGCCGGCGGGGTCGTGAGCTCCCAGTCGAGGTAGCGCGTGCCGGGGTAGACCGGGCATGCGTCGCCGCAACCCATCGTCACGATCACATCGGCAACCTGGCCCATCTCGTCGGTAAGCGGCTTGGGAAACTCCTGGGACGGATCCAGGGCTCGCTCGGTGAGGATCTGGGCCACCGCCGGGTTGATCTGATCCCCGGGCTCAGAGCCCGCCGAGAGGACCTGGATGCGGCCGGCCGCGTAGTGGTCGAGCAGCACCCGGGCGGCGGCGCTGCGGCCGGAGTTGTGGATACATAGGAAGAGCACGACGGGCCGATCACTCATGGGGCACGAGCGTATGCATCACCCCCAAGTCCTCCACGGCGGTGAGGAGGCGGTCGTTGACGAGACCGTGCTTTCGGGCTCGCACCGCCAGCTCAGTCAAGCCCGACCCCGAACGCCGACTACGAGCGGCTACCGCGGGGACGAACCGAGGCAGGCGATGATGTTCTGTGCCGTCGCCCCAGCGCAGTGGGCAGTCTTGAAGGATCATCCGGCCGCCGGGCTCAAGTCGCGCCGCTCGTAGCGGAGGAGGACGACTCCGTTGCCGAAGGTGTGGGTCTCGATCAGCCGCAAGGGGACCTCCGCGTCCGACGGCCGTAGCATCGGCCTGCCACGTCCGATGACAATGGGGTGGACGTAGAGCCGATACTCGTCGATCAGGTCGTGGCGGGCGAACTCCGCGCCGAGGTCGGCGCCGCCGACGATGAGGTCGCCACCGGGCTGTGCCTTGAGGGCGAGCACCTCGGCCGGGACGACCTGGTGGACGACCGTCGCGTTGCCGCCGGCCCGCTCGAGGGTGCGCGAGTAGACGATCTTGGGCATGTCCCGCCAGATCTGGGCGAACTCGACGATCGTCGGTGGCGCGGCCTGGTCCTGGTCGGCGGTCGGCCAGAAGTCCTCCATCAGCTCGTAGGTGACCCGCCCTTCGAGGAATGCGCCAGCGCCCGCCAGCCAACCGTTCATGTGGCGATGGAGCTCGTCGTCGACCATGTGCCAGTCGATCTCGCGGTTCGGCCCTTCCATGTAGCCGTCGACCGACACCGACATCATCCAGATGAGCCTGCGCACCGATCAATCCTCGACGCGGGCGATCATCTCGATCTCGACCGCCAGTTCGTCGAGGTGAGTCAGGGAGTTGCCCAGATGCTCAGGAGGGAACGGCGGGAATCCGATGTGTTCCCGGATCGGCTCCGGGACTGCTGACCAGTCGTAGGAGAGAGTGACTGTAGTGTTCGACGGTCCAGCCGGCGTGAGGTCGTAGCGCCAGATCCAGCCCGGGAAGCTCACGG
>JAUTXM010000407.1 GCA_030838025.1 Acidimicrobiaceae bacterium | reverse complement strand
GGCCCAGCCGCTCCTCCACCCGCAGGCTGATCCGGTGCTTCAACTCCTCGGCCGCCCGCTCCGTGAAGGTGAACGCCACGATCCCGGCGGGCTCCACGCCGTCGGCCAGCAGCGACGCCACCCGCTGGGAGACCACCTCGGTCTTGCCGGAACCGGCCGAGGCGATGATCTGAAGGTGCCCGCCCCGGTAGTCGACGGCGTCGAGCGCCGGGCCCTCCAGGCGGGGTGCCCTGGGCACCGGTGCTTCGAGTGGCTCGGCTTCGTCGCTCACAGAGACCGCCGGAGTTGGTCCTGGAGCAGCGCCAGTTCGTCCGGGACCGGGTCCCCGGCAGCGGTGTAGCGGCGGGTGACATCCCGCCAAGCCTGGGCGAGGCGGTCCGGCTGGCGACTGTGGAACGCGGCGCGCAGCACCATGGCGTTGAGTTCCTGGGCGGTCGGCGAAACCGATAATCCTCGTTGTGCCGCCCAGGCGGCCAAGGACCAGTCCCCCGCCGTGAACGCGATCTCGACCAGGCGTTCGGCGGCGGCGATGACGGCCACTTCGATCGTCGACGCTATGAGTTCGGTGGCTACCCATCCGAAGCCGGTGCTCGGCAGGTCGGAGAAGGGAGGGCCTCGCACCAGTGCCAACGCCGCGGCCAGGGCCTGGGCTTGGGTTGCGTGGGCGGGCTCGAGCTCGTCGCTCGTTGGCGACGAGAGCCGCACGAAGTCGTGCCAGTCGGTTCCCGAGGCGGCCAGGCTGTAGCCCTTTCGGCCCGCTTCGGGCAGATGTTCCGGACCGATGGTCCGGCGCAACGTGCTGGCATAGGTCCGGATGGTGTCGGCCGTCAGAGCCCGAGCCTTGCCGATCGACAATGGATCTCGCAGCTCCTCGGCCGTATAGGGCCGCTCGGGATGCAGGGCCAGGTAGGTGGCCAGGTCGATGATCGGCGTGGAGCGGCCGTCGTCTTCGGGCCAGCCGTCGATCCGGTAGGGACCAAGGACACCGAAGTACACGACGCCGATAGGCGGCTTCGAAGGCTCGGTCGGAATCGGGGTGAGCACGGGCGGCGGGTTCGGGTGGGGCGGGCTGGTCGGCGCAGGCGGCCAGTCCGGAGTCGGTTGCGGCGGGGTCGATGGCAACGGTGAAGTCGAGGTGAGCGGGCCGCTCGCGGGCGGTGTTCGTGTTGGGCTCGGTGTTCGTGGGGGGCTCGGTGTTCGTGGTGGGCTCGGGAGTGGGAAGGGTGCGTCGTCGGTCGGGACCGTGACTCTCTCGGGCCGGAGCCCAACGCCCGCCGGTGCCGTGGATCGAGACGCCGCCCCGATCGGAGAGTGCGCGTCGGATCCGCCGGGCGGGGGTGCGGCCCGCCACGGGGTGGCGGCATTGACAGTCCCCACGGCCGGGGTGACCGGTTGGCCGTCGTGGCGACGCTTGCGAGCCAGGACCACGCCGGCGGCGCCCAGGAGGAGAACGGCTACAACCGCGACAGGGACAACGGGACTCTTGCTCCCGCTACTGGAAGCGTGGGGGTCCGCGGCGGAGGCGGCCGCCTGTTGGGCGTCGGGTTGGACCGGTGCCACCGGCGGCGGGGGCTGGTAGACGGCCGGGAAGGTGATCGGGAAGCTGGCCTGGCCGCGGGCGGTGACCGTGACCGGTTTCGAACCGGAGTAGGCGACAGTCACCTGCAGGGCACCCGGGGCGATGAGCAATGTGGCGATCGTCAGGTCGGCGGGGACCGCGAAATCGTAGATACCGTCGAATACGCCGACGCCGGTCTCACCGCTGCCGGCGTTTAGCAATTGTGAGGTGACCGTCGGGCCGCCTGGAAGGCTGAGCGTAACCTGGCTGGCGGTGAGGCCGGAGAGGTAGTGCAGATAGGAAGTTCCGATGGCGCTGTCGTCCTGACTGGTCGCGTCGACCACCAGCCACGCCTGGTCCGGGGACGACGGCACGTTGGCGGCGCTGTCGGGGCCGAACCAGGACAGGTAGACGTTGTGGACCCGGATGGGCAACGTCGCTCCGGGCAGGCCGTCCGCGGGATCGGGAGTTTGCAGGACTTGTTCGCCGTTGACCTGGTCGAGCGGCTGCCAAGTGGCGCGATCGCGGTACAAGACCGACGGTTGGGTCCCGATCCGCGCCCCGCCAGTGAGCGAGAATGTCTGCGCCAGTCCCGAGGCGGCCAGCTCAACGTCCACGTCAGGGGCGGCCGCCGGTACCGATGCCAGGTAGTACACCGGTGCGCTGCCGTCGTCGCCGGGGGGGATCGGAAGGGCGTTGCGTTGCCCCGCGACGACCAGGGTCCCGGTCACCGGGGCTATCGCCTTGCTGTGGTTGTCGCTCGTCTGGCCCAGATGGGCGCCCTGCAGGCCGAACACAACCAGCCGCTGGTTCTTGGCCGCCTGCCTCGCCGAGCCGCCAAACCCGATGTGGGTGGCGAACGCCACCCCGGTCACCGCGGCGGCCAGGTGATCGCCCCGCAACCGCCCGTCTGACGGCGCCGCCAGCGTGACACGTGGGTCGGACACCAGTGTGATCGAGTCCGGCGCGACCGTCGCCGCGGCGAAGGCCGGG
>JAUTXM010000355.1 GCA_030838025.1 Acidimicrobiaceae bacterium | reverse complement strand
CGCGCGGCGGGGCCGTCGTGCCCGAACCCGAGGATGCCGATCCCGCCCGCCCGCTCGATCGCGACTGCGAGTTGCGCGTTGGGCTCTTCGAAGGGGGTAATCCCGAGTATCAAGTCGCGGCGGCGGCGCAGTTTCATGACGGTCTGGCCCCTTTGGTCGAGGAAAGTGACACGGAACGAGCTACCTACCGAGTCGCTCACCGACAACCACCAGTCGGTCCTATGTCCTCCTGTGCTATCGGACCTTGGTACGGCAAGGTTGAGGGTGATTTGCCCGATTCACGGCGTTTCGCCGCTTTCTTAGCGTCCATTTAGGTACGAATTAGGAGAGACACCGAAGGACGCGCAGATCCCCCCGTGTGACGGGGACGAGATCAGGTGGTCAGCGTTTGCGGCCCGTCGCCGCGACGTCGATGCCGAGGCCGATCATGACCAAGCCCCCGGCCCCGCCCAGCAATCGCAGCCGCCGGGGCGACCGGGCGAACCAGTCCCGGGCGGCACCCGCGGCCAGCCCCCAGGTGCTGTCGCACACCAAGGCGATGAGCACGAATATCAGGCCGAGCAGCAGGAACTGACCCGGGATCCGCCCCCGCGACCGGTTGACGAACTCGGGCAGGATGGCGGTCAGGAACACCATCGTCTTGGGATTGGTCAGGCCGACGATGAACCCCTGGCGCACCACTTGGGCCGACGACCTCGGGGCGGTGGCCGCGGCGTGGAGGGCGGCGGTGAGTCGCGTGCGGTCGCGGATGGTGTGGATGCCGAGGTAGACGAGGTAGCCGGCACCGGCCAGTTTCAACGCCGAGAAGACCAGGACCGATCGCTGCACCACGACGCCGACGCCAAGGGCGATGGCGGTGACTTGGACGTAGAAGCCGGCCGAGTTGCCCACGACCGTCGCCAGCGCCGCCTTGCGGCCCCAGGCGACGGCGCGGCTGATGACGAAGAGCACACTCGGCCCGGGGATGATGATCAGGACGAACGACGTGACGACGAAGGCGAGCAGCCGGCTGGTGTCGATCACGACGGCCAACGGTAGGGCGGGCCCGCCGCGGAGTCTCAGGATTTTCGCGGGTCGCACTGGTTCGGGTGCGGCCCGGGTGTGCGATAGGTCAGGTCGAGGTCAGGTGTGGGTTAGGCGGCCGGTCCCGTCGTGAGCATCACGGAGGCGGTGTGCTTCTTGCCCGTGGCATCGGTCCAGCCGATGCTCACCTTGTCACCGGGATGGTGCTGCAGCATGGCGGCGGTGAGTGACCGCGGCGAGTCCACCGACTGGCCGCCGAGGGAGGTGATCACGTCGCCCGCCACCACACCCGCCTTGTCGGCCGGAGACCCGACGAACACTCGTGCGACCGGCGCGCCCACGGTGGCCGGAGCGTCGGTTGCGATCGACACCCCGATAAACGCGGGAAGGCCGAGCTGGATGGTGGCGCTCGCCTGACCGGCGGCGATCTGCTTGGCGATCGCCATCGCCTTGGTGATGGGAATGGCGAAACCCACGCTCGACTGCGACTCGACGCGGTTGGACGCCGAGGCGGCGGTGTTCATACCCACCACCTGGCTGGATGTGTTGATCAGCGGGCCGCCGGAGTCGCCCGGTTGCAACGGGGCGTTGATCTCGATGAGGCCGAAGAGTTGCTCGCTGTTGCCGCCGCCGACGTCGCTGGCGGTCACCGACTGGTCGAGTGCCTCGACCGTTCCGGTGACCACGGTCGGCGTGCCCCCGACGCCGCCGGCGTTGCCGACCGCCACGATCGGATCGCCCGCCGCCAGCTTCTTCGGGTCACCGGTCGTGATGGGCCGCAGGCCGCTGGCACCCTCCAGTTTGATGAGGGCGACATCCTCGGTCGGATCTGTGCCCAGCACCTTGACGGTGTAGTTCTTGCCTCCGACGACCATGGCCGTGAGGCTGGTGGCCCCGGCGATGACGTGATTGTTGGTCAGGACCTCGCCGTCGCTGGTCAGCACCATGCCCGTGCCGGCAGCCGCGGCCCGCTGGTAGCCGAGCTTGGCGTTGATGTCGACGACCGAGGGGTCGACCGCGTTGGCGATGGCTTGCGCCTGGTCGGCGGGAAGGCCGCCGCCGGAGGAAGCGACGCCGCCGTTGCCGTTGTCGGAGGGCTGAGCCGGGAAGAAGGTCGGAATCCGGCGGATCGTGGTGTGCCGGGCCACCAGTTGGCCGCCGATGCTGAGCCCGACAAGGGCGGCGACCAGGATCGCGACGAGCACGATGGTGAGCGGTCGGGTGTGGCTCGGGCGCGGCGGCGGCCCCCAGCCGGGTTGGGGAGCGGGAGTCCACGAGCCGTAGGTGGGTGGCGGCGGTGGTTGCCAGCCACCCGACCAACCGGCCGGAGTTCCGTAGCCCGGGTAGGTCGGGTAGCCGGGCCCGGCGGGGTAGCCAGGCGCGCCGGGCGCGCCGGGCGTGCCGTCACCGCCGTATGGCGGGGTGGCGCCGTAGGGCGGTTGGTCCGAGTAGGCGGACAGGTCGGCATAGTTCGGGGAGGCGTAACCGGGGTAACTCGGTGCGTCGTCGTAGTCGAGCAAGCCGCCACCGCTGTAGCCGGGTGCGGGAGGCTCGTAGGGCCCCGGGGTCCCGTACATGCTGGCGTCGCCACCGCCGGTGTAGGGATAGGTGGGGGTTCCCCCGCCGGCTTCCGGATAGGGATACCGGAAGGCGGTCGTCGCCGCCCACGGCGTCGGACGCGGATCGGCGGCGCCGACCTCGCCCGGGTACGGCTGGCCGCGTCCCGGCGACGACCAAGGATTCGGCACCACGACCTGGCTGTCCTGACCGTCCTGCCCCTCGTCACGGGCGACCCGGTCATCCCGGCGATGAGCAGCGCGAAGCCACGGAGCCGGCGGCGCCTGATCTTCGTCGTGCTCGCTCATTGCCGCGACTCCTACCCAGGCGTAACCGCCTCATGCCAGTTAACCGCACCCCACTGGCAAACCTCTGAGGCAAGGCTGTGACCCAGCTGAGACTTGCTGGTGCTCGGCGGAAGCGGCCGTATCAGTCGAGGTACATCTTCAAGACGATCTCCAGCGCGTCCTCGGGGAGTCCGGCCGCCTCGCCCGAGGAGAACGTCGCGGGCTCGTAGTCCTCGGTGGCGTAGTTGTAGACGGTGAAGCTCCAGCGGTCGGGGTTGCCGAAGTAACGCAGCCGCAAGAGGTGGATCGGCGACGCCGCCAGCCGGTCCCGGTACTGCTCACGGGTCTCGTCCGAGTCCTCCGACGACCACCCCTCAGGCGACGGGCCGGGGTCCCGGAACAGGTCCACGTAGCAAAACTGACCCCGAAACCACACCCCGACGTCCCGGAACCGCCCCGGAAAGCGGTCGAGTGCGAACTGCCGCAACCGTTCCTCGGTCCTGCGCCCGATGGCATCGGAGATCATCGCACCACCGCGATGCGCGTCGTAGAGGTACGGCATGGCCCTAGTCTCGAACGCCGGGAGGTCGCGGTGGTGGACCCTCGACGCCGGCGGTTGCCCTAGAGCGCTCGCATCCGGTTGTTCCGAGCATTGTGCTCCACCTCGGCCAGGTCCAAGGCCTCGAGTACCGGCGGCAGATAGTTGCCGAAGCGACCCCGGTACCCCTTGCGGATCCCGTACCACCCACCGACGGGATTGTCGGCCGACCGGCCCCAAGCCTCCACGGAGCCCTCCGCAGCCGGCTTCTGCTCGTCGGCGTTGCCCAGGGGGACCCAGTCGCCGCGGGCCTTGAGCATCCCGTACAGGTCGGCGATCGCACTCAGGTGATAACGCAGCTCGGTCTTGCCCACCAGCACCACGACCGCAGGCGGATCGAGCGATCCGTCCCGGTAAGCCTGGAACTCGGATTGGCCGCTCGGGGTCTTGAGGGTCCATGGCTCTTCCTTGGTGCCCTGCCCCACGACCGGCGCTGCGCCCATCACGTCCTCCTGACCGCCCATGCGTGTCTCCTGATCATAAGACGGGAGTTATGACACACGGCAAAGGAGCAGCTATTCACCGACCGTTCACGTACGGCGATGCCGGCCTCCGTAGCGTCGTTGGCGATGGCAAGTGTCAGCGAGGTCAGGAGTCTGCTGGCCGAGACCACCGTGCCCCAAGAGCTGATCGACGAATCGCTCGTCGGTGCCTCGGCCGTCTGGCTCATGAGCGCCACCGCGGAAATGCTCGCCCATGACCTGGTGCTGTTCCATCCCCCGATCGGGCCCGAGGAGGTCCGGGCCGTCGCTCACGCCCTCGAGGACGGAGGGATCCGTCTCACCGTGGCGGCGCACGATCGTCGGGGGCTACTGGCGGACACCGCGGCGATGCTGGCGGCCGAGGATCTCTCGGTGTCGGCCGCGTCGGCAATGAGCTGGGCGGGTTCCGGACTGGCCCTGCACGCCCTGACCATCAAGCGGGCCGAGCTGAGCGAAGCCCGATGGAACCGCCTGAGCCGCCGGTTGCCGCGGATGGGCCAGGAAGAGCCGCCGGCATTCCATTTCACGCCCCTCGGACGGGCCAGAGTTCGATCCTCGCCATCGGCGATGGGACGATGTGTCGTCACCGTCACCGCAGCCGACCAGGTGGGGTTGCTGTGGGCCATCTGCCGTTGGTTCGCCGACCAAGGGATCAGTATCGAGGCGGCTCACATCGCGGCGGTAGGCGGTCAGGTGGAGGACCATTTCCTCGTCGTGGGCCAGCCCGACGCCAGCGCCCTCGCTGCGCACCTGACGGGAGGTGGTCGATCATTGCCGGGTCTCGCCGTCGACGTGGCGGGTGCCCTCGGCGGAATCGGCGCCGGTCTCGTCCGCCGAGTGCTTCCTCGCTGATTCTGCAGGAGTACCGGGCCTCGGGAGTCGTGGAGCACGCATCCCGCCTGAGCACTGCGCGGAGGGAGTGGGATTTGAACCCACGGGGACTTGCATCCCAAAGCTTTTCAAGAGCTTCGCATTCGGCCGCTCTGCCATCCCTCCCAGGCCAGTTCCTTCAGCGCCAATCGTTTGGCGCCCATCCCGCTCGGCCGCCCGGCTTCCGGCCCTCCCGTCCTGCCCGAGCCGATGGCGCCGGCCGTCCCCACCCTACCCGGACGACGGATTCTGGATCCGGCCCCGCAGGTCGCTGATCCAATCGTCCGCCGCCCTCCACGCCGCCTCCGCGTCCCGCCGCCGCTCCGGCCCGTGGGCCCCCGCCGCCGGATATGACCCCAGAAACTTCACCGCCGGCAACGTGGCGTGCAGGTCCCGCAGACAGTCGGCGACCACTTCGTCGTCGACGTGGCCGTCGAGATCGATGATGAAGCAGTAATCCCCCAGCCCCTTCTTCGTGGGCCGCGACTCGAGCTTGGTCAAGTTGAGGTTGCGGGCCGAAAACTGGCCGAGGATCCCGTGCAGGCTGCCCGGCTTGTCGTCGAACTGGAAGCACACGATGCTGGTCTTGTCGTGCCCGGTCGGCGGCGGGATCCCGTGTTCGGGCCGGGCCACGAGCACGAAACGGGTGGCGTTGTCGTCGTGATCCTCGATGTCGGTCGCCAGCACGTCCAGCCCGTACAGCGACGCCGCCAGCCTGGTCCCGATGGCCGCGGTCGCCGCCGGCCGCTCCTCACCGACGAGGCGCACCCCCTCCGCAGTCGACGAAGCGGGCACCTCCTCGACCCCGGGCACATGGGCCTGCAGCCAGCGCCGGCATTGGGCGGTGGCGTGGGGAAACGACACCACCCGCTTGACATCCTCGAGCCTGGTTCCGGGAGGCGCCAGCAGGTTCTGCTGGATGACGAGCACGACCTCGCGCACGATGAGGAGGTTCCGGTCGAAGACCAGGGCATCGAGGTTGGTGTTGACCGTCCCCTCGATCGAGTTCTCGATGGCCAGGAACCCGAGGTCGGTCTCACCGCGCTCGACCGCCGCCACCACCTCGGGAAACGTGGCCAGCGGCACCACCTCCGCCGCGGCCAGGTCGGGCTCTGAGAGCAGGGCTTCCTCGGAGAACGTCCCGGGTGGCCCGAGGAAGCCGATCCGGGGGGGCCGGGAGGCGCGATCACTCATGGTGCGGGCAGGATAGGACGGACATGGACGCCGCCGCCCTTCGAAAGCTGCTCGAGGAGGTCCGCGCCGGTGCCTGCAGCCCCGACGAGGCGCTGCGGGCGCTGCAGCGCCTCCCTTTCGCCGACTTGGGATACGCCCGGGTCGACCATCACCGCAGCCTCCGTCAGGGTCTTCCCGAAGCGGTATATGGCCGGGGAAAAACGCCGGCGCAGTGCGCGGGCATCGTCTCCGAACTCCTGTCGGAGCCACATGGCGGACCGGTCCTGCTGACGCTGGTCAACGACACTCAGGCGGGTGCCGCCATGGCGGCCAACCCCGGAGGCGTCCGGACCGGATCTACCGTCGTCTGGCGGGCCGCACCACCCCGGCCCGAGCAGGTCCTCATCATCACCGCGGGAACCGCCGACCTCCCCGTCGCCGATCAGTGCCAGGCGACACTGGAAGCGTTGGGTTTCAAGGCGTCCCTCATTGCCGACTGCGGCGTAGCCGGCATCCATCGCCTGATCGACGTGCTCGACGACCTGGTCGGCGCCGACGCGGTGATTGCCGTGGCCGGCATGGAGGGGGCGCTGGCCAGCGTGATCGGCGGACTGACCGGGGCACCGCTGATCGCGGTGCCCACCAGTGTCGGCTACGGCGCCGGTCTCGAAGGCGTGACCGCTTTGCTGGCGATGCTCGCGTCGTGTGCGGCCGGGGTGGTCGTGGTCGGGATCGACAACGGCTTCGGTGCCGCTTGTGCCGTCGCTCGCATCCTCGGCCCGGCCGAGGAAGCACCGGAGCCAATGTGACCGGCCTCCTACGGGCGGAGGATCGCGGCGCAGTTCGTTCCGTGGAGACAACGTGCCGCCCAGGGCCCAGCTTCACTCCTTGGTTCCCACGACGTTTGGCGGCGGATGCGCTTCTGTGGCGCCAACGTGGCGTCCGAGGTGCCACTTCCCTCCACGGTTGGCGGGGCGGAGCCCGGCGGGGCGGTCGCTCGTGACGACCGTCGCGTGGTGGCATTGCTTCGCGGGGATCGCGGGCGACATGGCGCTGGGTAGCCTGGTCGACGCGGGCGCCGATCTCGAGGCCGTGGTCGAGGTGCTTCGGGCGCTGCCGATCGAGGGCTGGCACATCAGCGCCGAGCCCGTGCTGCGCTGCGGCGTGGCCGCGACCCACGTGAATGTCGAGGCGGACGAGACCGGTGTGATCCGGACCTACGCCCATATTGCCGGGGTGCTCACCGAGGCCAGGCTGCCGGAGCGGGTGAGGCAACGGGCGCTGGCCACCTTCGCCGCCTTGGCCGAGGTGGAGGGCCGCCTGCATCGCCGGCCCCCGGCGCAGGTCCATTTCCACGAACTGGGTGGGATCGACGCCATCGTCGACATCGTCGGGACGTGCACCGCGTTGGAGTTGCTGGGTGTCGACGAGGTCCACGCCAGTCCTGTGGCCACCGGAAGCGGGATGATCCGCAGCAGCCACGGCGCCCTGCCCAACCCGGCGCCGGCCGTCGTCGAGCTCCTGCGGGGGGCACCGACGTACGGGCGGGACATCCAGGTGGAACTCACCACGCCGACCGGTGCGGCCCTCCTCGCTGCCTTGGCCGTCGGGTGGGGACCCATGCCGCCGATGCGCATCCAGGTGAGTGGCTTCGGGGCGGGCAGCCGGGACCTCGACGGCCTGCCCAATGCCACCCAGGTCGTGATCGGCCAGGCGACCCTCGCCGAGGGAGCCGCGATCGAATCATTGGTCAACACCGGGCAACCGACGGTCCTGTTGGAAGCCAATCTCGACGATGCCACCGGGGAGGTGCTGGCCCACACCGTGTTGGAATTGCTGGGGGCAGGGGCACACGACGCCTGGATCACACCGATGATCATGAAAAAGGGTCGCCCGGCCTACGTGGTCAGCGCCCTCTGCGACCCCGCCCTGGCCGACCAGATCGTCAAGGTGCTGATGGCCGAGACCGGTTCGCTCGGGGTGCGAGGCCAGACCCTGACTCGGTGGCTGGCCCGGCGGCAGGTCGAGGAGGTCGAGGTCGACGGCTTCCCCGTCCGGGTCAAGGTGAGCCCCGGGCGGGTCAAGGCCGAGTACGACGACGTGGCCCGGGTGGCTCGGCGGGTCGGGCGACCCATCCGGGACATCACCTGGCGCGCCGAGGCCCAGGCACGACGCCGGGGCGAGCGAGCCGAGCACCCGAGCGCCCGCCACCCCGACGACGACGGCGAAGGCAGCGACGGCCCCGACGACCAAGCGGGCTGACGCTTACGGCGCCGGCCGCTGGTCGGTCTCGTCGGGGTGTTCCTGGCCGGCCCGCAGCCGGGCGAGTAGCGGGATGGCGATGATTGCGGTGGGCCAGGCCATGCCCGAGGAGGCGAACGGAAACCGTTCGCTGGTACCCCCACCGAGCCGTCATCATGGTAGTGTGCTCCAGGCCCGCGATCTGAGCGTTGAAGTCGGGGGGCGGCTCACCCTTGTCGAGGCGTCGTTCACCGTGCGCGCCGGTGAGAAAGTGGGCTTGGTCGGGCGCAACGGCACGGGCAAGACCAGCCTGCTCAAGGTCCTGGCCGGGGAGGCACCGCCGGCTGCCGGAACCTGCGTCCACCCCGGCGCGCTGGGCTACCTCCCTCAGGACCCGCGTCCGCGCGGTTCGGGTGTCGATGCCACGGGCCTGTGCCACGTGCTCTCCGGCCGGGGTTTGGACGAGGCGGCGCGACGGCTCGAAAAGCTGCGTCTGGCGGTCGAGGAGGACCCGTCGGAGCGCAACGTGTCGCGCTTCGCCCGAGCCGAGGAGAACTTCCGATCCGACGGCGGGTATGCCGCCGACTCCGATGTCCGCCGGCTGGCCCATGGACTGGGCTTGGCGCCCGACCGGGTCGACCTGCCCATCACGGTCCTCTCCGGCGGCGAGCGCCGCCGCATCGAGCTGGCCCGGATCCTCTTCGCGGGCAGCGACGTGCTGCTCCTCGACGAGCCCACCAACCACCTCGACAGCGACGCCAAGAACTGGCTCATGGGGTTCCTGCGTACGTACCGTGGCGCCTTGTTGGTCGTGAGCCATGACCTCCACCTGCTCGACGCCGCCATCACCCGCGTGCTCCACATCGACGAGGGCGACATGGTGGAGTACAAGGGCACGTACTCCCAGTACCGCAAGGCCCGGGCCGCCGACGAAGAGCGCGTGGCTCGCCTGGCCGAGCGCCAAAAGGCGGAGATCCAGCGCCTGGGGTCGCTGGCCGACGCCATGCGCCATCAGACGGCCAAGCGGGCGCGCGTGGCCAAGACCCTGGATCGCCGCGTCAGCCGGCTGCAATCAGAGGCGGTCACCGGTCCTGCCAAGGAGCGCAAGTACAAGGTGCGCCTCCCCGAACCGCCGCATTCGGGGCGGGTGGTGCTCGAAGTGACCGATCTGGCCAAGGCATACGGCGGCCCACCGGTGTTCGAAGGTGTCGACTTCGCGGTCGAGCGCGGCCGGCGCCTCCTCGTCCTGGGCCTGAACGGCGCCGGCAAGACCAGCCTGTTGCGCATCCTGGCCGGAGAGTCCGAGGCCTCGGCCGGTACTGTCCGTCTCGGCCTCGACGTGTCCCTCGGGTATTACGCCCAGGAACACGAGGGAATTCGAGCCGGCGTCACGGTCCTCGACCACATGCGCGGCTCGGCCGACGTTCCCATGCCTGAGATGGTGATGCGGGGCCTTCTGGGGATGTTCGGCCTCACCGGCGAGATGGCGTTTCAGGACGCCTCGACGCTGTCAGGGGGGGAAAAGACCAAGCTGGCACTGGCCCAGTTGGTCGCGGGGCGGCACAACCTTTTGCTCCTGGACGAGCCGACCAACAACTTGGACCCGCCCTCGAGGGAAGCCATCGGTCAGGCGCTCGCAGCGTGGCCGGGCGCCATGGTCGTGGTGAGCCATGACAGCGCCTTTGTCGCGGAACTGGACCCCGACGAGGTGCTGGTGATGCCCGACGGAACGGTCGATGCGTGGAGCGACGACCTACTCGAACTGGTCGCGCTGGCGTAGCGCCCGGGGTTTGCCTGGAGGACTACCGGCGGCCGAGCAGATGACGGGACCGGCGATGCCGGGCCGCGGTGTCGGCCCCGGGATCGATGGTGGTGTCCGTCGCCTGCCCATCACGGGTCGCGGCGCGGGTCGACTCCGCCGCCACCGCGCGAGCGGGCAGCCGAGTCGTTCCACCAGATTCACCGGTCCCACCGGTGACCGGCGTCGTCGTCGTCGGAGTGGGGGTTGCCGTGGCGGGTGTCTTGCCGGCGCTCGTTACCCGCCCGACCCGGTTGGCGGCGGCCAAGTGCGCCGCCTCGGCCTCGGCGAGGCTGTTGCGCGCTGCGGCCTGCTCGTCGGCTTCGGGCCCATAGGACGGATCGACGGCGCGCGACAGCAGTTTGCCGTGCCACCGCTCTCCCTCGACGCCGCCCGCGAGGCCGCCCAACACCATGGCGGCGACCGCGAGCACCGCGGCGATGAGGCCGAAGGAACGCCACTGCGTCCAGGTGTCGACCACATGGATATGGCGGGCCACCCGGGCCAGCCCGTTGTCCGTCCCGGTGCCGACCACCGCAGCGACCGCCACGGCTGACAGAACGACGCCCGTGATTCCGGCCAGCAGGCCGTGGGTGGCGCCGCTGCGCCGCGACATCCGCCCGCTCACGTAGCCCGCGAGCAGGAACGAGCACACGATGGCCAGGAGAAGAACGACCCCGCTGATCGACTTGAACTGCCGCTCGCCCATCGT
>JAUTXM010000335.1 GCA_030838025.1 Acidimicrobiaceae bacterium | reverse complement strand
GAGGAGAAGCGCCACTGGGAGAAGCCCATCGCCCTGTCCGAACTGGTCCTGCTCGACCGCGAACGCTGCATCCAGTGCGCTCGCTGCACCCGCTTTGCCGACGAGATCGCGGGCGATCCCCAAATCGACTTCTCCATGCGCGGCGACATGGTCGAGGTGGCGACCTTCCCGGGCCAGCCCTTCACCTCGTACTTCAGCGGCAACACCGTCCAGATCTGCCCGGTCGGCGCCCTCACGAGCACCCCGTACCGCTTCAAGGCCCGGCCGTGGGACATCGAGCAGGCCGAGAGCAGCTGTACGTCGTGCGCCGTGGGCTGCCGGGTCGCCGTCCAGTCGAGCGGTGACCACATCACCCGCAAACTGGGCGTCGACTCCGACCCGGTCAACCAGAGCTGGTTGTGCGACAAGGGCCGCTTCGACTGGGAGGCCCTCAGCAGCGTCGAGCGGGTGACCGCCCCCCTCGTGCGCAAGGGTGACGAACTGGTCGAGGTGGGCTGGACCGAAGCCCTCGACGCGGTGGCGGCCGCCCTCCAGAAGGCCCGAGAAGTCCATGGCGGGCGCGCCATCGGCGTGATCGGCGGCGCCCGCCTGGCCAACGAGGACGCCTACGCCTGGTCCAAGCTGGCCCGGGCCGTGTTGGGCACCGACAACGTCGACGCCCAGCTGGGCGACGGCCTCCCCGCCGAGACCGTCCTCGGCCTGCCCCGGGCCACGATCGACCAGGCCTGCGACGCCTCGGCCGTCATCCTCCTCGGCCCCGACCTCAAAGACGAGCTGCCCGTCCTGTACCTGCGGCTGCGCGCCGCCGCCCTGTCGGCCAAGCTCCCGCTCATCGAGCTGGCGGAGCAGCGCAGCGGCCTCACCCGCTACGCCGCCGCCAGCCTGCTGCACCGCCCCGGGGAGGCCCATGTGCTGGCCCGGGCCCTCACCGCGGCCGCCGACCCGACGGCCGACGTGGCCGGCGTGGCCGTCGCCGAGGTCGTCGCGGCGCGTCAACTGCTCAAAGGCATCGGGGAAAAGGAGGGCGCGGACGCGACCTTTGTCGTCGTCCTCGGTCGCCCGTCGCTCGCCTCGGGCCCAGCGCCGTTCGCCGATGCCGCGGCCACGCTGCTCGACGCCCTTCCCGGTGTGCGATTCCTCACGGCGCTGCGCCGGGGCAACGTCCACGGGGCCCTCGACATGGGGCTGGCACCGGGGACCCTGCCCGGCCGGGTCAGCCAGTCCGAGGGCCGGGCGTGGTTCACCCAGGCCTGGGGCGAGCTGCCCGAGGCCACCGGGATGGACACCACCCAAATGCTGGTCGAGGCGTCCGAAGGCCGCCTGGCGGGGCTGATCCTGCTGGGCGCCGACCCGTTGTCGGACTTCCCCGACCGGTCGCTGGCCCGCAAAGGCCTGCAAGGGGCGGGCATGGTCGTGGCCGTCGACTGCTTCCTCACCGAGTCCTCCAAGAAGGCCGACGTCTTCCTGCCCGCCGCCACCTACGCCGAGCGCGCCGGCACATTCACCAACCTGGAGGGGCGGGTCGTGCGTCTCGGACAGAAGGTCACCGCACCCGGCGTCGCCTGGCCCGACTGGATGATCGCGGCCGAGCTGGCGTTCCGTATGGGCAAGGAACTGGGCTTCGACCACCTCGAAGGCATCTGGGACGAGATCGAGCGGTTGTCACCGGCCCATTCGGGTGTGACCAGCGACCTCCTGGCCAGCCTCGTCGCCAAGGACGGGGTGGTCGTGCCGATGGGCGCCGGAGACCCGCCCATGCACAAACCCGAGCCACTGGATCCCATGGCCGAGCCGGGAATCCTCGCCGCGGAAACACATTGGATCTCGCGACTTACGACCACCAAGGGCGCTTCCACGGGCGAGGTCGAGCGGGGCCCGCAAGGCGACGTCGGCGGCCAGGACCCCTTGGCCGCGACGGCGGCGGAGGCGACCGATCCCCAAGGCGGCGCCACCGTGGCCGTCGACCACAATGTCAGTGACCCGGGCATCACGTTGGCGACCGGGTCCGAGCCCGCCGCGGAGCCGGCCGCGGACCACAATGTCAGTGACCCGGGCATCACGTTGGCGACCGGGTCCGAGCCCGCCGCGGAGTTGGCCGCGGACCACAATGTCAGTGACCCGGGCATCACCCTGGTCACCCGGCCGGCGCCGACGCGGTTCGCGGCCCCGGCCACCTCGGCGCCGGTGCCGCCCATCGACGCCTACTCGCTGCGCCTGATCGCCTCCCACGAGTTGTGGGACGCCGGTATCGGCGTGCGGCACTCCTCGCACCTGGCCGGGCTGGCGGCCGCCGCATCCCTGCGGGCCAATCCCCACGACCTGAAGCGGCTGGGCCACGAAAGCGGCGTCCGGGTCAAGGCGGTCTCCCCCCGTGGCAGCCTGGTCCTCACGGTGGAAGCCGACGTCGGGGTGCCCCGAGGCTCGGTCGCCATGGGCTTCAACCTTCCCAGCGCGGGCCCGGCCGGCCCGGGAGGCCAGACGGAGGGCGCGGCCGACCTGCTCGACGCCACCGCGGCCATCACCAACGTGCGGTTGGACAGCCTCTGATGCCCGGCGATCCGCTGTTCAACAACGGCCTCAACCTGGCCGTGGCACTCATCGTCATCGTCAAGGCGATCATCGTCTTCGTCGTGGTCCTCGTCTCGGTGCTGTTCATGGTGCTGTTCGAGCGCAAGGTCATCGGGCACATGCAGAACCGCATCGGTCCCAACCGGGCCGGCCCCTTCGGTTCGCTCCAGTCCCTGGCCGACGGCACCAAGTTGTTTTTCAAGGAGGCGCTGCTGCCGGCCAAGGCCGACAAGCGGGTGTACCGCCTGGCGCCGTTCCTCGCCGTGGTCCCGGCCTTCCTCGTCTTCTCGATCGTGCCCATCGGCGGGACCATCACCATCGCCCACCACGTGACCCGGCTGCAGCTGGCCGACCCCCCGTGGGGGATCCTCTTCATGCTGATGTTGTCGTCGATCGCGGTGTACGGCGTCATGTTGGCGGGCTGGTCGTCGGGGTCGAAATACCCGCTGCTCGGCGCCGTCCGGGCGTCGGCCCAGATGATCTCCTACGAGGCCGCCATGGGCCTGTCGATCGCGGCCGTCGTCGTACTGAGCGGCTCGCTGCACACCAGCGCCATCGCGGCCGGCCAGCACGGTCTGCTCCACTTTCGCAACCACACCGTGCCCCTGCCGGCGTGGAACCTGTTCCGCACGTGGGTCGTGCCGTTCATCATCTTCATGATTGCGGTGACCGCCGAGATGCACCGGCCTCCCTTCGACCTGGTGGAGGCGGAGGAGGAACTGGCAGGGGGTTTCAACGTCGAGTACTCGTCCCTGGCCTTCGCCCTGTTCTACCTGGCCGAGTTCATGAACGTGGTCACCATGTCGGGGATCACCGTGACCCTGTTCCTCGGCGGACCCGACGGGCCCCGGATCCTCGGCCACAGCGTGGGCCCGTTCTGGTTCGTCGTGAAGCTGTTCGCCTTCCTCTACACCTACGTCTGGCTGCGGGCCACGCTGCCCCGCTTCCGCTACGACCAGCTCATGGACCTGGGCTGGAAACGGCTCATTCCCGCCGCCCTCGGCATGCTGCTCTTCGTCGCCGCCGCCCGCACGAGCAGCCGGCCCTGGGTGATCGGGGTCATCCTCGGTCTCATGGTCGGCGCCTTGGCCCTGTTCCGAGCCCTCACGGTCGGGGAGCGGACCAGCGCGGTCGAGGCCGCCGCCATCTCGCGCGCCGGACGGAGGACCTAGGCATGGGTTACCTGAAGGGCTTCACCATCTCGGGCAAGCAGTTCTTCCAGAAGACCGTCACCACCCAGTACCCCGAGGAAAAGCGTCCGAAGCCCGAGCGCTTCCACGGCCGCCATGTCCTCAACCGCTACGAGGACGGGATGGAGAAGTGCATCGGCTGCGAGCTGTGCGCGGGCGCCTGCCCGGCGCGCTGCATCTATGTCCGAGGCGCCGACAACCCGCCCGACGCCCCGGTCTCACCCG
>JAUTXM010000322.1 GCA_030838025.1 Acidimicrobiaceae bacterium | reverse complement strand
CCGCTTGAAACAAGAACACAAGACGCTCATCCTCACCACCCACTACATGGATGAGGCCGAGCAGTTGTGCGACCGCCTGGTGGTCATGGACAAGGCGACCATCGTCGCCGAGGGGGCGCCCCAGGAGCTGATCGCTCGGTATTCGACCCGAGAGGTGCTCGAGCTGCGCTTTCCGGCGGGCCACCAGGAGGCGGCACTTGACCGACTGGCCGGTTTGGGCCAACGGATCGAAGCCCTTCCCGACCGGGTGCTGGTCTACACCGACGACGGTGATGCCGCGGCGGCGGAAGTGCACGGCCGCCGCCTGTCGCCGGTCAGCATGCTGGTGCGGCGCAGCTCCTTGGAAGACATCTTTCTCCGCCTGACCGGGCGCAGCCTGGCGGACTGAGCGCGCATGCTCTCGGGTTCACGCACCTGGCTGGCGACCGAAACAGCCGCCATGACCTACCGTCGCCGCTGGCGGGGATCGGTGTTCAGTACCGTTCTCACACCGATCCTGATGCTGGCCGCCATGGGTGTCGGGCTCGGGTCATTGGTCGACAAGGGGGCGGCCGGGCCACGGGCGTCGCTCGGTGGTGTGGGCTACCTGGCCTTCCTGGCGCCGGGGCTGCTGGCCGCGGCAGCCATGCAAACGGCCGCCAACGAGGCGATCTACCCGATCATGGAAGGCATCAAATGGCGTCGCACCTTTCACGCCATGCTGGCCACCCCCTTGACGGTGGCCGACATCGCCCTCGGCCAATTGCTCTGGATCACCGTCCGAATCGCCATGACCAGCGCGGTATTCGTGGTCGCCATCGTCGCCTTCGGCGCCGCCCGCTCAGGGGCCATCCTCCTCGCTCTGCCCGCCGCAGTCCTCACCGGTGCGGCCTTCGCGGCGCCGGTGGCGGCATTGACGGCGTCGCTCGACGGCCCGCAGGGCCTGGCCAACCTCATGCGTTTCGGAATCGTGCCCCTGTACCTCTTCTCGGGCACGTTCTTCCCCATCAGCCAGCTCCCGGCCGCCGTCCGCCCCATCGCCTACATCACGCCTCTCTGGCACGGCGTCGACTTGTGCCGCTCGCTCGCGCTCGGCCACGCCAGCTTCGGAGGCGTGGCCTTGCATGTGTCGTACCTCGTTGTCTGGACTGCGGCCGGATCGGCGCTGGCAGTGGCCCGCTTCAGGAAGCGCCTGGTCGTATGACCGGCGAACCTGCCGCTCTGGTGCCGTTCACCGGACCGCGCTGGCGATTCGTGCGAGTGCTCGAACGAAACGTCACCGTCATGCGGCGGATGTGGACGATCATCTTGTCGGGTTTCTTCGAGCCCGTGTTCTACCTCCTGTCGATCGGCGTCGGCATCGGCGCCCTGGTCGGGCGGATCACCGTGGATGGGCGCAGCATCTCCTACTCGTCGTTCGTAGCGCCGGCGCTGCTGGCGGCATCCGCGATGAACGGCGCCATCTATGAGAGCACGATGAATATCTTCTACAAGCTGAAGGAGGCCAACATTTACGACGGGATGCTCGCCACGCCCTTGGCACCGGGCGACGTCGCGGTAGGGGAAATCGTCTACAGCCTCATGCGCGGGGCCATCTACGCCGCCGGGTTTATTCTGGTGATGCTTGCCATGGGACTGATCCATTCCTGGTGGGGCCTTTTGCTCCTGCCCTCGGCGATCTTGATCGGATTCGCGTTCGCCGCGATCGGCATGGCGTTCACCTGCTACATCCGGAGCTGGCAGGATCTCGACCTCGTTCAGTTGGTTGTCCTGCCATTATTCTTGTTCTCCGCAACGTTCTATCCGCTGTCGACCTACAGCCCCGCGCTGCAAGCCGTGGTACAAGTAACGCCGCTTTTCCGGGGTGTGGACCTGTTGCGCGGGTTGTCTTTTGGTTCCGTCGGCGTTGCGACCGTGATCGATGTCGGATATCTGACCCTGATGGGGATGGGCGGCTTGGCCATCACCAGTCGCCGCTTGCATCGCCTCCTCCTTCCGTGACGGGATACTTGTTCAGGGCAAGTGCTTTCTCCTTAGGTATTGGGGTGAGATTTCTCCAATAGCAGGATACTTCCGGCAAAATTCGCGGATATTTGACTGCGTGGCCAAAGCCAGGCACAGTTGGAAGACGCCCGGACGAATATCGTCCCCTGATCGCATTGGCCCCGGACCCCGGCCGATCCTTTCACTGCTGTGTTTGGAGAAGCCGATGGCTGGTCTCAAGTTCGTCTGTTCACGCGACCCGCGGTCAACGAGTGGGAACACGGCATGACTCGTCGAGCGACGAAGACGGCGCGCTGGGTCTGGGCCGTGCGGGTCATCACGCTCTCGAGCGGGATCTCGTTGATCGCTCTCCTCGTCATTCCGTCGTCGGCCGACGCCAGTGAAGCGCCTGTCGGGCTGGGTACTGCCGCGACCTATTCCGTTCTGGGGGGTCAGACGGTCACCAACACCGGAGCCACTATCTTGAGCGGAGATCTCGGCGTGAGCCCCGGGACGGCGTTCACCGGGTTCCCCCCCGGCACCGTCGGAGGCGCAACCCACGCAGGTGATGCGGAGGCGGCGAAGGCACAAGCTGATCTGACGATCGCCTACGACGACGCGGCCGGGCGCGCCCCCACGGCCGGCGTAGCCGGCGACCTCGTCGGGCAGACACTGACGACCGGCGTGTACAAGTCGACCAGCACCCTGGAACTCAGCGGGACGCTCACCTTGGACGGCCAGGGCGACCCGAACGCCGTGTTCATCTTTCAGGTTGCGTCCGCACTGACGACGGCCTCCTCCAGCAAGGTCAGCGTGATCAACGGCGCTGACGCATGCAACGTCTACTGGCAGATCGGCAGCTCCGCTGTGCTGGGCACCACGTCAGCGTTCATCGGAACGATCATGGCATTGACCTCCATCACGGTTCCCACGAACACCGTTGTCACGGGCCGGGCGCTGGCCCGCAACGGCTCGGTGACCCTTGACAACGACAGCTTCCTGTCGCCGGCCTGCACCGCACCCACGACCACGACCGTCGCCGGGTCGACCACCACCAGCGGGGCCACCACCACGACCATCCCTGGGGCAACCACCACCACCGTCCCGGGCGCCACCACCACCTCGACCATCCCTGGGGCGACGACCACGACAACCATCCCGGGCGCGACTACGACGACGACCGTCCCGGGAACCATCACCACCACGACCACCAGCGGCGCCACCACGACGACACTCCCTGGCGCGACCACCACGACCGCTGGCCCGAACATCCCAGAGGTCACCGCTACGACGCAGCCGACCACGACGACAACGACGAGGGCCGCCGCGGCACCCAACACGACGACGACCACCACAACGTCGCAACGTCCCGGTGCGACGACCACGACAGCCCTCGGCGGTGGCACGACGGGCACGTCCTCGGGGTCGACCGGTACCTCGGCGACGACGGCGACGACGACAGGGGCAACGGGCACGTTCGCGCTCGCCACAACGGGACCGAATCACCTGCTCAGAGCGCTGTTGATCGCGGTCGCCATTCTCTTCATTGTCGGCGTTGTGCTCCTCCTCGTGGCTCCTCCGGGCGAACAGGCCCCGCGCCGCTAGTCTCGGCCTGGTGGCAGCCGTTGCCGTCATCCTTCTCACGGCGGGCTTTACCGCCTACACGCTGCTCAGCCCCACTCTCGGCGTGCTGCTTTGGGTCGCCGCCCTCGGAACAATGCTTACGGCAATCGTCCAATCCGTGACCCACCGCCGGGCCCAACGCCGCGCTGCACGGTCCTGACCGGACCGGGACGGGCAGTCGGGAGCCAGGAGGCAGGAGTCTTACGAAGCGGGGAGCGGTGGACGCGTCGGCTCCAACGTCCGCAGCGGGTCCAACGACGGCGGTGCCAATCTTCCCTCGACGACGTCACGAGCCACGTCGACCAACCGGAGATTGTGGTTCCGGGCATGGTTTCGCAGCTGGGCGAATGCCTGTTCCATGCTGAGTCCGGCTCGCTCGCCCACCACTCCCTTGGCCTGTTCGATGACTACACGGCTGTTGAGGGCCTGCGTGAGCTGGGTGTTGAGCAGCTGCGTCTCCAAGGTGGCGCGATGTTGGAGGATGGCGATCGTGGCGACGTCGGCAAAGGCCTGAGCCGCGTCCACGTCCGCGGCATCGAGGAGTCCCTCGGTCGAGCGGAACAGGTTGATCGCGCCGATGGTGAGGCCGCGCAGGCGCATCGGCAGGGCGTACACGGACAAGAAGCCGGCGTCAAGTGCTCGCGGCGCAAAATTGGGCCAGTGACCGTTCATCGCCCCGAGGTTGCGGTTCACGACCGGCTTACCGGTGCGGAAGCAATCAAGGCACGGCCCTTCGTCGGACTGAATCTCGAACAGCTCGACGAGCCGCATGGCTTCACTGGACGATGCCATCACCCGCAAGTCCCCTCCGGGCGAAGTGAGCATGAGCCCCGCAGCGGTGACATCGAGCACTTCGACGCAGCGGTCGGCCAGAAGTGTCAGCAGCTCGACGACGTCGAAGTCCTCTACCAAGGTGTCGGCCAACTCGACCAGCGTGCGGACCAGTACCGCTTCTCTAGACATCATCTCTCCTCACCGCGAGCCAGGAAGCATCTCAACTGTAGGACCCGGGCCCGAGCTCACAAGCGCGGACACGTGCATCGAAGGCAACCGTACGATCAGCCTCGAGAGTCCGTCGAGCCGGCAGCAAGGCCGTCGAAGCGCAATCGACGCTCTACCACGTCCTCGGCGACCTGATCGAGGGAACGGTCATTGGCAAATGCAAATCCCCGCAGCCTGACGAAGGCTTCCGCGACACCGACATTCAGTTGGACCGCGACCATTCCAGACGCCTGGTGCACGACGTACTTGAAATCTCCTCCGGTCTCCAGTTCCGAGGCCAGCGTCCCCGGCGAGGCGTTGGCCTGCATCATGAGCACCGCTTGGGCGGCGACTTCGGCCAGCACAAGGGCATCGGCGTGCTGGTCGTCACTCAGGGGACCGGGCCGGTCCGAGTACAAGTTGAGCGCGCCCAGGCGCAGCGCCCCAACCCGAATTGGGAAGCCGAACACCGCCCGTGCGCCGGCTTTCACAGCAGGCGGGGTGAAAGCCAGCCAACGGGCGGTGACCGGATCGGCCAGGTCGGGCTCGAGGACGGGCCGGTCGTGGCGGTAGGCGTCGACGCAGGGGCCCTCACCAAGGGTGTACTGCAATTGTTCGATGAGTGCGCTGACGGCATTGGTGTTACAGACCGAACCCCAGGGCGCGTCGCCGGACATCAGCATGATGCCTGCCCCGCTCACCCGGGCGACCGCGGCGCACACCTCGCAGAGGCGTGCCGTGGCTCGATCACCATGTCCGGCACCAAGGAGTTCCTTGAGGATGCGCAGCCGCCGCTCGGGAGGCAACTGGTTTACCGCCGCGATCCGATGAGGTCGTTCGCCGATCGGAGCGGGCGGAGCCCGACCCGCGGCCGCTCCCACGCCTTGGATCCGGCTGCCAGGAGCGATCTTGCATGGTCGACCGCCAAGCCGTCCTCCTCTGGTCGTGGAGCGTCGAACAGACGCGCTGCCAGGATCTGGAGCAGCTCCTTTGATCTCCGCGGCGGAACCGGCACGACCGGCGCGGACATCGTGTTGCCGAAAGGCTACACCCGGCAGCCGTCGATTCCCGAGACTCAGGTCGGCCGCCGACCTCCAGCCCAAAGGGAGGTCTGGGCTGGGGTCAGCGGCACCGCGCCTGCCTCGCGGGGGGGCGGGCGGCACGGGAGCTTGGCGCGGGTCGTCGACCGAGCGAGTCGAGCGACGACACGGCGCCGTGATCGAGGTGGACCAGGGCCGAGAGTGGCGAGCGGTCGAGCGACATGGTGGGCGCCGGTCGATCAGCCAGCCTGCCGGCGTTGGTCAGCGAGCCACGCCCGGCGCACTCGTCGTCGCTCGGCTTCGGTGGTTCCGCCCCAAATTCCGGCCTCCTGATTGGTTTCGAGCGCGAACTGCAAGCAGGGGCCCTGGACGGGGCAGTCCCGGCATACCGCTTTGGCTGCCTCGATCTCTT
Organism: Acidimicrobiaceae bacterium; assembly: GCA_030838025.1. Lineage (GTDB taxonomy): Bacteria > Actinomycetota > Acidimicrobiia > Acidimicrobiales > Palsa-688 > JALYXV01. Next base: position 417 of record JAUTXM010000322.1, on the reverse strand, counting down.
CCAAATCCAGGTCGGTGGTTCCCGCCGGGAAGAACAAGTCGGGCCTGATGGCCTGGCAGCTCGCCCGTTCGCGCCATGTCGTGTCGGCCGCGGGTGCCAATGAAGAACGTTGTCTGCGACTGGTCGTCACACGTCCACCCTCCCCCTCGACGCCACACATCACTGACGCTGCCGGGGTCCGGGGCAGGCGGGGCTCGGCGAAAAACCGAGCTGGATGATAAATCCCGCATGGACAAGTTATTCCCCGCCCCCGGCGGCCGTCAACCTGACGGCGACGGGTGCGAAACCCGGATCCGACGGTTGAGCAGTCGACCTTCGGGGGTACAGAGCATGCATGTATATCGGTGGCGGTACAATCCTCCTGATTCTCATCATCATCGTGGTCGTTCTGCTTCTGCGGCGGTAGCCATTGCGACA
>JAUTXM010000312.1 GCA_030838025.1 Acidimicrobiaceae bacterium | reverse complement strand
CGCTGGCAGGCATGCGCCCCATCAACAACGTCGTTGATGCCTCGAACTACGTGATGCTCGAACTAGGCCAACCCAATCACGCCTACGACCTCGACCGGCTCCCCGGGAGGGGGCTTGGCGTCCGGCGGGCCCAGCCGGGAGAGACCCTCGTGACCTTGGACGGCGTCGAACGCCGGCTGGAAGGCGACGACTGCCTGATCACCGACGCCGAGGACAGCCCCGTCGGCATCGCCGGCATCATGGGGGGCGCCTCGTCGGAGATCTCCGAGGCCACCACGACCGTACTGTTGGAGGCGGCCTACTTCACCCCGATGGCCATTGCCCGCACCGGCAAGCGGCTGGGATTGACGACCGAGGCCCGAGCCCGCTTCGAGCGCGGTGTCGACCCAGCGATGATCGACCTGGCGGTCGACCGCTTCGCATCGCTGCTGGACGGGGCGAGGCGGGGTCCGACGGTCGACGTGGCGTCGGCGGCGTTCCTTCCAGTGCCACGCTCGGTTCCTGTGCGCACGGCACGGGTAAACGAGATCCTCGGGACCTCACTCGACGACGCCGACGTGGCCCGCCTCCTTGCCCCCATCGGTTTCGCCGCCTCCCCGACCGCGGAAGCGGGCGTCCAAGTTGTCGCCATCCCGACGTGGCGCCCCGACAGCACGCGGGAAATTGATGTGATCGAGGAAGTCGCCCGGCTGCACGGGTATGGAAACATCTCCCGATCCCTCCCGCCGGGCGTGCGCTCCGGTGGGGGACTGACGTCCTACCAGCGTCAACGTCGCCACGTTCGCGCCATCCTCGCGGGTGCCGGGATCTCGGAGGCGTGGACCACGACATTCCTCGGCCCCGGTGACCTCGAAGCGGCAGGCTTACCCGGCGACGCTGTCGAGGTCGAAAACCCACTTGATCGTTCGGAATCGCTCCTGCGCACGTCGCTCCTGCCCGGCCTCTTGAAGGCGCTGCGGTTCAACGTCGACCGACAAGCCCCCGACGTCCGGCTCTTCGAGATCGGGCACGTCTTCGCCCGTCCGGGTGCGGGCGCCACCACACCTTTGCCCGAGGAGCGCGAGGACCTGGCAATTGTCGCCGCGGGCGCGGGCGCCGACGCTGTCCTCGCCACCCGCCTATGGTCGGTACTTGCGGATGCGTTGCGTCTCGAAGGGGTCCGGATCGAGTCGGCCCTCGTGGCGGGCTTGCACCCGTCCCGCTCCGCTCGCCTCATCGTGGCCTCCACCGGACAGGCGCTGGGGTCCGTCGGTGAGATCGATCCGTCGGCGGTGGCCGCCTATGGGCTGAGCGGTCGCGTCGCCGTGGTATCGGTCGGAGTGGAGGCACTGATCGGCGCCCCGAGGCGGGACACGCAGGCCCGGCCCATCAGTCGGTTCCCGGCGAGCGACATCGATCTGGCCTTCGTGGTCGTCGACGACGTTGCCGCGGCCGCTGTGGAAGAGGCGCTCAAGGCGGCAGGGGGCTCGCTGACCGAATCGGTCGGCCTGTTCGACGTGTACCAAGACGAGTCAATCGGTGCCGGTCGGCGCAGCCTTGCCTTCCACGTGCGCCTGCGGGCGCTCGACCACACCCTGACCGACGCCGAGGTGGCCGAAGTGCGAGTGGCGATGGTCGACGGCGTCAGCCGGGCATTCGACGCCCAACTCCGCGCTTAAGCGCGCCCCGGAGTGCAAATACTGGCCATCTAACCGATGTTCCCGGCCCCTGTGGACAACAATGGGCAATTGTTCAGGGTGGTTCAGGAAAGAGAGCGGCATGTCCGAGCAAGTGCATCTGTCAAGCACGCCGCAGGACAGGATCCTCGAGGACTGGGTCGTCGTCCTCGAAGCGACGACTGAACCCGATGGAGAAAAGCTGGAGTTCGGTGCCGTCCAGCATCTGCTGAGCCGGCTGGGCGACTGGAACGCCACCGGCCTGTACAACCCCGACCGCTATGCCGTCCAACTTCACGTGCCCGCACTGGCGCCGTATGAGGCAGTGCGTTGCGCAGTTGCATACCACCGGCGGGAGGCGCGCGCCGCGGGCCTCGGCCGATGCACCGTGGCTCGTGTCGAGGTCATGACCTTGGGCGAGTTCGCGTGCGGGGTCCGCGCACCCACCGCGGAGGAGTCCGCGACCGCGCAGCCAGCAAGTCGCGCCGGCCTGGTCTCCGAGGAGTTGTACCTGATCACCCGGGCGCTCCTGCGCCTGACCGGGCCGGGGCAGGTTGGCGAGCTGCTCGTGGGATTCGTGACCGCGGCCGGTGGATCGGTCCGCTTCGGCGACTTCTTTCCGATACCCGGCATGATCGCGATCGACCTGTCGGTTGCCCCCGGTGAGCGGCTGTACGCGGTGGCCGAAACGGTGAGCGTGGCGGGGATGATCTTCGAACAATCGCTGCCCTCACTCGTCGATGATGCCCGGTTGGCGCAACGCAACCAGTACCCGGCCAGTACGTAGGCCACCCGTCGCGCTGGCGCGACCGGATGGAGAGGGTCAGCTCGACGCGAGGATGATGTTCAGTCCGACGGCTAGTACGACGAGCCAGGCCAGGCACCAGGTGGCGAGCACGACGATCGTCGTCAAGGAGACGGGCCGAAAGATCGAGCCCACCGGCTTCGCGGACGCCGGCCCCGGCCGGTCGAGGCGGGGCAGTACCCCAGCCCGGTCGAGCAGAACCACCACGGAGGTGCCGACCAGGGTGCAGG
>JAUTXM010000300.1 GCA_030838025.1 Acidimicrobiaceae bacterium | reverse complement strand
GACCAGTGAACGGTGTCGGGACACCGGCGATCGTCGTCAAGATCGGCACCTCCTCGATCACCGACGCGCGAGGTGTGATCTCCGAAGCCGCCGTCGACAAGCTGTCGGCCGAGGTGGCCGGCCTGCACCGGCGGGGCGACCGGGTGGTGATCGTGACCAGCGGTGCCATCGCGGCCGGGCTGCCGGCGCTCGGGCTGTCCGACCAGCCGCCACCGATTCGCCCACCCTCCAAGCCATCTCCGCCGTCGGCCAGAGCCGGCTGATGCGGGTGTGGGACGACGCCCTCGGGCGCTACGGCCTCGTCGGCGGGCAGGTCCTGCTGGCACCGCTCGACTTCGTCGACCGCAAGCACTACCTGCACGCCCGCCAGACCCTGGGCCGACTCCTCGACCTGCGGGTCGTCCCCGTCGTCAACGAGAACGACGCCATCGCCGACGACGAGGTCCGCTTCGGCGACAACGACCGCCTGGCGGCGCTGGTCGCCCACTTGGTCGGGGCCAACCTGCTGGTGCTGCTCACCGACGCCCCCGGCCTCCTGACCGCCGATCCTCGTCTCGATGGCGACGCCTCGCTGATCGACGAGATCGTCGAGGTCGATCAGGCCCTGGAGGCGGTCGCGGGACGGTCGGGCAACCCCCGGGGCAGCGGCGGCATGGCATCCAAGCTGGCGGCGGCCAAGATCGCCGCCTGGTCGGGGGTCCGAGCCGTCATCGCAGCCGCCGACCGGCCCGGCGTCCTGCACGACGCGGTCGCCGGCGTACCCGGTGTGGGCACGGTCATCCGGCCCCGGGACCGGCGATTGTCGGCCCGCAAGTTGTGGATCGCATTCGCGGTCGGCGCCAGCGGGACGGTGGTGGTGGACGACGGCGCCCGCTCGGCCCTGATCAACCGCGCCACCTCACTGCTGCCGGCGGGGGTGGTGGCGGTCGAGGGGTCATTCGACGCCGAGGACGCCGTGGAGATCGCGGGCCTCGACGGCCGGGTGTTCGCCAAGGGGCTGGTGCGCCACCCCGCCGCTCGGATCAAGGAATGGGCGGGGCTGCGGACCTCGGCGCTGCCGCCCGAGGTGCCCCACGAGGTGGTCCACCGCGACGATCTGGTCGTGCTGCCCTAGGGCGCCGAACAGATGGCGGGAAAATGCCTCGCCCGACGCGCCGAACCCGGACAGGGGGAGGAGGCTCCCCGCACCGTGTGTGGAAACGGGGGTTCTGCGTTGCGTGGCGCAAACGGCGCTAGGCCCCGGCGCCGGGGGGTACGGCGTCGCCCTGCTGGGCCGCGGGCACGGCATCGGCACCGGTCCCGGTCTGACCGGCAGCCGGTACCGCCTGCTGCACGGGGGTCGAAAGGGCGCCCTGGCTGGCGGGGGCCAGGCCCAGCTGGCTGCGCAACTCGGAGAGGCGGGACTGGGCCTCGGTGTTGACGCTGGCCTGCTCGACCTCGAGCATCCGCGCTTCCACCGTCTGGCCCTGGAGTTCCGAGGTGCCGATGGCCTTGGCGTAGCGCGCCTCGATCTTGTCGCGCACCTGGTCGAAGGTGGGAACCTCTTGGCCCACCGTCTCCGACAGCGTGGCCATGGCCTTGTTCATCTGTTCCTGCATCTTGGCCTGGTCCAGCTGCGACATGAGCTTCTGACGCTCGGCGAGCTTCTTCTGCAGGGCCGAGGAGTTCTGCTGCACCGCCGCCTTGGCCTGGTCGGAGGCCTGGGTGGTCTGGAGGTGCATGGTCTTCAGGTCCTCGACCTGCTTCTCCACCGCGATCAGCCGGTTGGCGAAGCCCTCGGCGGCCTGGTTGTACTCGGCCGCCTTGGCGGCGTCGCCCCGACGTTGGGCGTCATCGACCATCAGGAGCGCCTGGCGGGTCGAGCCATTGAGCCGCTCCAGCTCCTCCATGGCCCGGTTGAGGCGCATTTCGGTCTGTTTCTGGTTGGCGATGACGTTGGCCGCCTGCTCGGTGAGCCGGCGGTGCTGGTCCTGGGCCTCGGTGATGGCCTGTTCGAGCTGGACCTTGGGGTCGGCCCGCTCCTCGAACTTGCTATTGGCCGAGGCGGTCATGTACGCCCACATCCGCTTGAAGACTTTGAACATGCCCCGATGGTAGGCCCTGTCCTGGCGAACCATCACGGGAACGGGCCATCGGGACCGCATTCGGCAGACAGAGCGTGAGTTCTGGTACGGGTTTGCGTCTTTGGTGGGGAGTTGTCACCGCTCAGCGGTAACAACTCCGCACCAGAGCCCCAAACCCCTACCAGAGTCGGTGCGCTTGCGGCTAGCCGGGGCTCGGGTGGGCGCCGGCGCTGGTCTCCTCGAGCGCCAGGCGAAGCGCCTCGATCTCACCGACGACGGTGTCGACGTCGCCCGCCAACCGGCGGGCGGCGACGATGTCATCGGTGTCGAGCGAGAGATCCACCGCGCAGGCCACGGCGGCGTTGAGTTCGGCCGTGAGCACCCGCAGGCGGTCGGTCGCCCGCCGGCTGGCCGCCTCGACGCGCCGGGCGGCCTTGAGCTGCGCCGCCATGGCCGCCTCGGTGCTGTCGCTGCCGCGAGGGCGGGTCTCCTGCAGGCGACGCATCTCGCGACTCGTCTTGTCGGCGTCGAGGGCGCCCAAGCCGGCGTCGAGGGCGGCGCCCAGGTGGGCCACGCGCCAACATTCGCGAACGCCTTCATGCACCCGGCCCGAGACCTCGGCCAGCCGGTCGCGCAGTGGCCCGGCATGGCTACGGGCGACGGCCTGGTCGAACTTGGTCTGCGCGGTGAGCGACTCCCGCACGAAGCTGCGCCATGGCTCGGGAACGGCGTACGGATCGATCATCTCGGGCCTCGACGCCCGGCGGCGCCGCCCCGCGGCCAGCGCCGCGCCGACTCCGACCCGGACCCCCCAGAAGGTGGCGCCCACGGCCGCGGCGGCCAAGGCGGGAAGTCCGACGACCAGCCCGACCGCCGTCCCCGCGCCCGCCAGGACCAAGGCGGATGGCGAGATGGCCGCCCGCGCTGCGGCTGGTCTCGTCACCGGCAGGGACGGGCGCTCGATCATCGACTGCCAGGGTAGGGCGGCGGGCTCGCTATGGCGCTACCGCATCGCCGACGTCGGCGTCGGTGAGCTGGCACAGGTCCGCTTCGGTCGGATTCGGGAGGTCGACGATCCGGCCTGCTTGACGCTCGAGCGCCGCCTCGAACAGGTTGCGGGCCACGCGGCCGTTGCCGAATCCTTTGGTTCGGGGCTCGGCGTCGAACAGCGACCGCACCCGGGCCCGAGCCTCCAGGGTCATCTGGTAGGAGTTGTCCTCGCACAGGGAGTCGAAGATCTCGACCAACTCGTCGGTCGAGTAGTCCGGGAACTGGATGGTCCGAGGGAAACGGGACCGCAGGCCCGGGTTGGCGTCGAGGAAGGTGTTCATCTCACCCGGGTAGCCCGCCACGATCACCACCACTTCGTCGCGTCGGTCCTCGATCAGCTTGACCAAGGTGTTGACCGCCTCGCGGCCGAACTGGTCCTCGGTGCCCTGATTCAGGGCGTACGCCTCGTCAATTAGAAGGACACCGCCCGCCGCCGAGTCGAACACGGCGGTCGTGCGCGCTGCGGTCTGACCCATGTAACCGGCCACCAGATCGGCTCGGCCCGACTCGACCAGCTGGCCCTTGTCGACCACGCCGAGGGTCCGGTAGATCTGGGCGACCAGCCGGGCGACGGTGGTCTTGCCCGTTCCCGGGTTCCCCGTGAACACGAGGTGATGGCTGGCCTCGGGCACCGGCAAGCCGTGTTGGAGGCGCAGCTGCTGCACCCGGATCAGGTTGGTCACCAGGCGCACCTGGGTTTTCACCGCCTTCAGTCCGATCATCCCGTCGAGATCGCTCAGCAGCTCCTCGAGCGGCCGGGCCGGCGGCAGGGGCGTGCCCGCGGGCGCGGGCGGCTGGTCGCCGGGCGAGCCGGGCCGGACGGCGACGGTGCCTTCCAACGGCCGGCCGCTGAGAGGGGCCCGTCCCGTCCACGGGTTTCGCAAGCCTCCCGCCTCCATGGCCCGCAGCAGCGTGGTGCGGAACTGGTCGAGGGCCTGGAGCTCGCCTTGGCTGGTGAGCGTGTCGACCGCGCAGGCGTTGTGGGCGATCTCCATGGCCGCGTCGTAGTAGCGCCAGGCGTTCATGCTCCCGTATTTGCGGTCGGCGTCGACGAGGAGGGAGAACAACGGTGAGGCGGTGGCGATCCACGTACGGGCGCCGTCGATGA
>JAUTXM010000296.1 GCA_030838025.1 Acidimicrobiaceae bacterium | reverse complement strand
GGTGAAGGCTGTGGCGGCCACCAGGGTGATGGCGCCGTTGATGATCGAGCCGCCCGTCACCGACAGTGCGGCGCCCGGGGCGACGTTGACCGCACCGGTTTGCTTGAGGTTGACCAGGCAGTACGTGTAGGGCGCGGCGACGTTGATCACGGCGTTGTTCACGCCGGTGATGGTCACGTCGCAATGGGTCGTGGCTGGCGCGTCGTCGAACAGACCGAGGAGGGTTTGGCTGGTGGCCGACACCGATGGCATGGACATGGCCAACATGGCGCTGACCGCCAGGGCGCCGGTGGCCGCGGCCGCGATCGCCTTGGGCATGGCGAAACGAAGGTGTTTCATGAGTCCCCTCTTGTCTGCAAGTCTGACGGGCCGAAAGGGAGCAACTGCCCGGGGACCGGGGGCAACTGTCACGCCGCCGTCACGTTGGTGTGACGCTCGCGTTGCTCATACTGGTCCAGTTGTGGGAAACAAGCAAGACATTTCTGGCAATCTATCTGTATAGTTTGAGAGCATGGCGAAGTGGACATTCCTCACTAACCACGCCCAGGTACTGGTATGCATCGCCGCTGATCCCGGGGTGCGCCTCCGCGACATCGCCGCCGCGCTGGGAGTCACCGAGCGCACCGCCTACGGCATCGTCGCCGACCTGACCGCCGCCGGTTACGTCGTGAAGGACAAGGACGGCCGCCGAAATCGCTATCGGGTCGAGACCCATCTGCCGATGCGGGAGACCGTCACCCACCAACGGACGATCGGTGAAGTGCTCGCGCTACTCGGCGACACCAGTACCCGCACACAAGGCTGAATGCGGCGTCGCCATCGAGCCGATGAAAGCGAACGGCGCACGCGACTCACAAGTCACAGCTGATGGGTATCCAACGAAGTGCGGCGGGGCGGCGCGTACTCGTTGCGGCGAGGAGAGTCAAAGCGCCGCGTGCCGAACCGATTGCTCCAGACCTTCTCCTCCCCTAACCCGCCTTGGTGGATGAGTTGCCGGCCAGTTTGGCGCCGTACTCAGTCCACACCTGCGACCAGAGGAGGGATCGGTTCTGGATCCAGCACGGATCCTCGTCACAGGCCAACTCCCTTCCGCTACGCGTTTCGGAGCGTAACGGTGCCTCGACGGCGGGCGGCGACCGCCAGGATAAGGAGAAGGAGCACGCCCTCGACGACCAGGCTGATCAGGCCGAGCGTCTCAGTCCAGTTGCCCCGGTCGTCGACCGCCATCGGCAGGCCGGGACCTCGCGTCAGGATGAAGCCGACCAGCGGGCCGACGGCGACGCCGAGTGACAGGAACCATCCCTTCCGGAACGCCTTACTCAGGAGCAGGGCCGCGGCCGCGATGGCCGCGAACTCCAAGACGAAGTATCCGATTCCGATGTAGCTCGGATCCTTGTGGCCCGGGAAGCCCCCTTGGTCCTTGATGTGAATGATTGCCACGGCCACACACAAGGCGGCGGCGGTCAGGCGAGGAAGTACGGAGGCGCCGAGGCGGCTGACCCCGGTAAGGGAAGGACGATGGATCCGGGGGGTGGAATCAAAGACAGCAGTCGACATTGGGACGTGTTTCCTCTCGGTGGTTGGTTGACAGGTGTGAGAAGGCGCTCCCGCGGGAGCGTCGGCAGACGCCGCGAGCGCTACGCGTGACCGAACGGGATGTCCGCCGTCATGGCGGTCCGGCGGCGTCGCGCTCTGGCGGTGTTCATGTGACCCATCCTCCGCCGATCACTCGCCTGCTACTACTGGACATTGGTCGTACGACGTCCGGGCACGGATGCCCGGAGGGTATGGAGAAGCCATGACCACGCTCGAGAACCGGCCCAACACCGCACTCCTCGTCGTCGACGTACAAAACGGCGTTGTCGAGGGGGCTCACCAGCGGGACGCGGTCGTCACCAACGTCGGCCACCTCGTTGAAAAGGCGCGAAGGCAACGAGTTCCCGTCGTCTGGGTCCAGCACTCCGACGAGCACCTCACGAGGGAAAGCGATGAGTGGCGGATCGTCCCCGAACTAACGCCGGGCGACGCCGAGCCGCTCATCGAGAAGAACTACGGCGATTCCTTCGAGGACACCACCCTTGAGACCGTGCTGTCGAGCCTCGGAGTCGGACGACTCGTCGTGGTGGGCGCCGAGACCGATGCGTGCATCCGCTCGACGCTCCACGGCGCATTCGTCCGGGGGTACGACGCAACCCTGGTCAGCGACGCCCACACCACCGGGGACCAGACGGCGTGGGGGGCGCCCCCGCCGGGCCAGGTCATCGCGCATACCAACCTGTACTGGTCCTACCAGACGGCGCCTGGGCGGACCGCCGGGACGGCCAAGACCATCGAAGTCGACTTCCGCGGCACGTCCTGACCGCGTCCGACGAGCGGACCGCTCAGAGGCCGAACGCGGCGTGGACCGCCTCGATGGGCTTCTGGACCCATTCGGCATAGCTCAGTGTCGTCATGAATGAGCGAGGCAGCATCCGCTCGACATACAAGATGCCTTGCAGGTGGTCGATTTCGTGCTGGAGGATCCGGGCGTGCCACCCACTTCGCACCTCTTCGTGGTACCGGCCGGAGGGGTCCAGCCAACGCACGCGGACGGTTCTCGCTCGCGGCACCAAGGCGCAGTACCCATCGACGCTCAGGCAACCCTCGAAGAAGGTCCTGCGCTCCTCGCCCACCGCCTCGACCTCGGGGTTGATGAGCACGTACGGCGCGACCGGCGTGCGTTCCAGTTCCGCCAGGCGGTCCTCGGGCACCCGGGCATGGAACTCGGGCGGATCCTGCACCAACACCACCCGCAATGAGACGCCGATCTGCGGCGCCGCCAGGCCCACCCCGGGCGCTTCGACCAGCCCCACCCGTAAGGCGTCGATCAGCTCGGCCAGCTTGGGCGAGGTGAGTTTGTCGGGATCGACAGGGTGGGCGTTGCGGCGCAGGACGGGCGCGCCCGCCTGGAGGATCGTCACGGTGCCTTGGGGCCAGCCGTCGGTGCTCAGGCCGGAGTGTCGCCGGCCCCGGGCTCAGGCAGGTCGGCGAGCTCACCGCCGGCGCCGGGTTTGGTCTGGCCGGCGTCGGCCACCACCTCGGCCGCTTCGGCCGGCAGGCCCAGCAGCTCGGCAGTCTCGGTATCTTCGATCCGACGAAACGCCCGGCGGCTCTCCGTTCGAATGAGCAGCGCCACCTCGAGATCGGGCACCGCCAGCACTTGGTCGGGGCCGCCGAGGGCGGCGGTCGCAGCCTTCAGGGCATCGGTCAGCGACCATCCGGGCGTGTAGGCCAGCGCCATGCGGCTGGTGATGGCTTCCGCCTCACCCCCGAGCACCGAGAACCGGTCCTCGTCGACCACCGAACCGTCGTACAGGATGTGGAAGATCTGGTCGCCGCTGCTGTCGACACCCACCTCAGCCACCAGGATCTCCACCTCGAGGGGCTTCATCTCGTGGGTGAACACGTTGCCGATGTGCTGGGCGTACAGGTTGGCCAGCGACCGGGCATCGACGTCCTCGCGGCTGAACTGGAAGCCCTTGACATCGGCGTACTGCACGCCGGAGCGGCGTAGCTGGTCGAACTCGTTGTACCGGCCCACCCCCGCGAACGCGATGCGGTCGTAGATCTCGCTGACCTTGTGCAGGGTCTTGGAGGTGTTTTCGGCGCAGATCAAGATGCCGTCGGCGTAGGTCGCAGCGATGAGAGGGCGGCCCCGGGCGATGTTCTTGCGGGCGAAGTCCGCCTTGTCCTTCATGAACTGCTCGGGTGCTACGTAAAACGGCATGCTCATAGCGACAGGCCCTTCCGCGACTTGGCTGCGATGACCGAAGCGAAGCGCTCCGCCACGTCCGATTCCGCCAACCGCTCGAAGCCCGCGATGGTGATGGTCGCCACGGTCGGGTAGATGCCGCGGACCGTGTCGGGACCACCGGTGGCCGAGTCCTCGTCGGCCGCCTCGTACAGCGCCTGCACCGCCAACTCAACCGCCGAGTTGCGGTCAAGGCCTTCCCGCCAGCCCAGCTTGATGGTCGTCCGGGCATCGCGGCCGCCCGAGCCGTCGGCGTGGAACTCGGTCTCCTCGTAGCGGCCCCCGGTCGGGTCGAAGCTGAAGATCCGGCCTCGCTTCTGCCGATGGTCGTAACCGGCGAACAGCGGGACCACCACGAATCCCTGCATGGCCATGGCGAGGTTCGACTTCAGCAGCTGCGAGAGCTGATTGGCCTTACCTTCGAGGCTCACCGCCGAGCCTTCGACCTTTTCATAGTGCTCGAGCTGTAGCTGGAACACCCGGACCATTTCCATCCCGATGCCCGCCGACCCGGCGAAGGCCACACCGCTGTGACGGTCGGCCGGCTGGACCTTCTCCATGGCCCGGTGGGCGATGGACGAACCGGCGGTGGCTCGGCGGTCGCCCGCCATGACGACTCCGTCGGCGTAACGAATGGCGGCGATGGTGGTGGCGTGGGTGATCTCGACTGCTCGTTTATCTCCCAGCTCCGGCCCGGCAAACGGGTCTTGACCCAGCTTGCGCAGGAGGTTCAGGAAGTTGGGTCCGGGATCGTCCTCGGGGCGGAACAGCGGGAGGGTCATACAGGGAGTGCACCCTACTGATCGTCAGCGTTAACGGGCTACTGACCGCCCTTTTGCACGTAGGCCCGCACGAACTCCTCGGCGTTCTCGTCCAGCACCTCGTCGATCTCATCGAGGAGATCGTCCAGCTCCGCCTTGAGCTTGTCGCCTTTTTCGGTCGAAGCCGGGGCGGCCTCTTCGGTCTCGGTCTCCGTCTCGGTCCGGCTCGGTTGCTTCTTGATCTGTTCGCGTTCAGCCATTCCCACACTCCATCCTTCAAACTTCGGAACATCCTTCAAACCTCGGAAAATCCTTCAAACCTTGGAATATCTAGTTACCGAGCCGGGCGAGCAGCTCGGCTGGACTCTCGCATCCTTGCAACAAGGCATCGACATGTGCTGCGGTTCCTCTGAGGGGTTCCATCATCGGCACTCGCCGAAGTGGATCAGTTCCGAGGTCGAAGACCAGGGAATCCCAGTTGGCTGCCGCCACCTGTGAACCCCACCGCTCGAGGCACTTGCCCCGGAAATAGGCTCGGGTCGTCGTCGGCGGCTCGGACATGGCGGCCAGCACCGATTCCTCGGTGAGCAGGCGCTCCATGCCCAGTCGTTCGTACAGCGACTTCTCGGGACGCACGTCGTGGTACTGCAGGTCCATGGCCGCCAGCTTGGGGTCACGCCATGACAGGCCATGACGCTCCCGATAGCCGTTGATCACCCGGTACTTGGCCACCCAGTCGAGGGTGGTGGCCAACGACATGGGATCGGATTCCAAGGCACCGAGCACGTGCTCCCAGCGCCGCAAGATCTCGTGGCCGATCTCGTCGCCCCCGACCGATTCCAGGCCCCGGTCCTCGGCGTACTTGCGGGCCAGGTCGAGGTGCTCCCACTGCATGTCGAGCGCCGTCATCGTCCGGCCGTCGGCGAGTTCGAGCGCTCGGGTGAGCGACAGGTCGTACGACACCCGGCGCATGGCGATCACCGGGTCGGCCAGGGTGAGATCCCGATCCCCGGCCCGCGAGAACCAGTCGTCTTCGATCATGGACAGCACCAGGGCGGTCGTGCCCACCTTCAAGAAGGTGGAGACCTCCGACAGGTTGGCATCGCCCACGATGACGTGCAGCCGCCGGTACTTCTGGGCGTCGCAGTGAGGTTCGTCCCGGGTGTTGACGATGGGCCGCTTGAGCGTGGTCTCGAGCCCGACCTCCTCCTCGAAGAAGTCAGCTCGCTGCGTGAGCTGAAACGTGACCTCCATGCCCAAGGTGGAGGACGCCTCGGTGCCGACCTTTCCGGCGCCGGTGAACACCTGACGAGAGACGAAGTGCGGGATGACCCGCTGCACGATGCGGGCAAAGGGGACACTGCGGTCCATGAGGTAGTTCTCGTGGGTGCCATAGGAGTTGCCCTTGCCATCCGAGTTGTTCTTCAACACCACGATCGACTGTCCGGGCGGCAGGATCCGGCTGGCCGCGACCACCGACCGGGCCAGGATGCGCTCTCCGGCCTTGTCAAAGCGCACGGCGTCCATGGCGTTGGCGCACTCCGGTGTCGAGTACTCGGGGTGCGCGTGGTCCACGTAGTAGCGGGCACCGTTGGTCAGCACCGCGTTGACCAGGTGAGTCTCCACCTCGGGCGGCATCGAGCCTTCCCGTGCGAACCCCCGGGCATCCTTACCCGGGGTCTCATCCTCGAAGTCCCACGCCACCCGGCGGGCCAGTTCGGCCACGTAGGCGTTGATCAGCGCGGAGGAGGCCGCGATCGGGTTGGGATCCGATGAGCCCCGGATGATGATCCCGTACTCGGTCTCAAGCCCGAGCACTTTGACGATGGCCACGGAACCGACCTTAACCGCAGCGCGCGCCGAAACGGGAGAGCGCGGGGCGGGCGACCCGCGCCCGGGCCACCCATTTCCCCGACCCTTCGCCGTTACAGGTACTGGCCAGTCGCCACTCGCTCGATCGCTCTGCCACCGGTCGTCTCCTTGCCTTCGGAGACCAGCGTGCGCACGTAGACGATGCGCTCACCCTTCTTTCCGGAGATCTTCGCCCAGTCGTCCGGATTGGTGGTGTTGGGCAGGTCTTCGTGTTCCTTGTACTCCTGCTTGATGGAAGCCAGCATGTCCTCGGTCCTGATGCCGCGGCCGGAACCGGCGATGACTCGCTTGATCGACAGCTTCTTGGCCCGGCGGACGATGTTCTCGATCATGGCGCCGGAGGAGAAGTCCTTGAAGTACATCGTCTCCTTGTCACCGTTTTGGTAGGTGACCTCGAGGAAGCGGTTGTCGTCGTCGTCTCGGTACATCTCGGCCACGGTCTTCTCGATCATCACCCGCACGCACTTCTCGCGGTCGCCACCACCCAGGCGGTCCACTTCGCCCTCGTCGAGGGGCAGGTCCGCAGTCAGGTAGCGGGAGAAGATCTGGGCCGCGGCCTCCTGGTCGGGGCGCTCGATCTTGATCTTCACGTCGAGGCGCCCGGGCCGGAGGATGGCCGGGTCGATGAGGTCTTCCCGGTTGGAGGCACCGATGACGATGACGTTCTTCAGCGTTTCCACGCCGTCGATCTCGGCCAGCAACTGGGGGACGATCGTGGACTCCATGTCCGAAGAGATCCCCGTACCCCGGGTGCGGAACAGGGAGTCCATCTCGTCGAAGAAGACGATGACGGGGAAACCCTCCTCGCTCTTTTCCCGGGCCCGCTGGAAGACCAGCCGGATCTGGCGTTCGGTCTCGCCCACGTACTTATTGAGCAGCTCCGGGCCCTTGATGTTGAGAAAGTACGACCGGGCGTTGTCATCGCCGGTCACCTGCGCCACCTTCTTGGCCAGCGAGTTGGCGACCGCCTTGGCGATGAGGGTCTTGCCGCAGCCCGGCGGGCCATAGAGCAAGATGCCCTTGGGCGCCGGGAGCTTGTGCTCGAGGAAGAGGTCCCGGTGCAAGAACGGCAATTCCACGGCATCGGTGATGGCTTCGATCTGGCTGTCGAGCCCCCCGACGTCGGCGTAGGAGATGTCCGGCACCTCTTCGAGGACCAACTCCTCGACCTCGGGCCGTGGCAGCTTCTCGAGCAGGAGGCCGGTGCGGCCGTCCATGAGGATGCTGTCGCCCGCTCGGAGCTTCTCGGCCCGGAGGGTCTCGGCGATCTCGACGACGCGCTCCTCGTCGGCCCGGCCCACGATGATGGCCCGGATCCCGTCGCTCAGCACCTCTTTCATGGTCACGACCTCGCCGGAGGTCTCGCTCCCCCGGGCCAGGACCACGTTGAGCGACTCGTTGAGGACGACTTCTTGTCCTCGCTCCAGTTTGCCGTCGGTCAGCTCGGGGTGCAGGGCGACGCGCATCTTGCGACCGCCCGCGAACACGTCGATGCTGCCGTCGTCGTTGGTGCCCAGGTAGGTGCCGTACGCCGACGGCGGCTGGGTCAGCTTGTCGACCTCCTCACGCAGGGACGCAATGTGCTCGCGCGCCTCGCGGAGGGTGTAGGTCAGCTTCTCGTTCTGGCTGATCGCCTGTTGCAACTGGCCCTTGGTCTCAAGCAGCTTCTCCTCCAAGGTTCGGACCCGTTTCGGGCCGTCCTGAAGCCGCTTGCGGAGCGTGCTGACTTCTTCTTCCAGGGTGCGGACCTGCTCATGCAAGTCCGCCGCCTCACGTTGGTGTGCGGCGAGCTGCGACGCGGTGTCCTCGGAGTCGGCCAACCAGACCACCCTCCTCTCTTGAACGACATGACGACTACTGGGCGTGTTTTCACGTGTACTGGACGTGTGCCGGACGTGTGCGTCGACCGGCACCGCACGTCCGCCGACTTGCGCGGACGGCTGTCCGTGGCGACCATACCCCCTCGTTCCGCGCAAGCGGCGGACATTGGCCCCGTGTTTTCCCGGTGATGTCCGTGAAAATGCGGCGTTCGGGGTATGCTAACTACGTACGAATCGGATACCCCCCTCCGCTGGTGCGAGGGCGTGACTGGAGAGGCGACGCAGGATGAAGGTCTGGATAGATCAGGATCTCTGCACTGGCGACGGGCTGTGCGAGGAGATCGCGCCTGCCGTGTTCACGCTGCTCGATGATGGGTTGGCGTATGTCAAAGAGGGACCCAAGGTGTTCTCCGATCCGGGTGGGGCCGAGGGTCTTGCCAACTTCCCCGACAACCTGGCCGACGCGGTCATCGAGTCGGCCGAAGAATGTCCCGGCGAGTGCATCTTCATCGAGGTCGAGTAGTCGGCTAAACATTCCCGTCAGACGGGAGGCACGAGTCACACGTCTGGACGCAGGTAAATCCGTCCGGAAGGCTTGGCCGTACCGAACTGAAGGTACTCATCGGACTACTCGACTTTTCGGAGGTTGGGCATGCACGTTCCCCGGTCTGGGGCCCTGTTGGCCGCGGCATTGATCCTGAGCGCGGGCTTGGGTGCTTGCAGTAGCAAGTCGAGCACCAGCTCGACCACCACGACCAGCAGCGCCAGCGGTTCGAGCACGTCGGCGGCCGGTGGGACGTCGACCACGGCGGCGGCCACCGCGGCCGCGGGCAAGATCACGATCCAGGGGTTCAAGTTCGTGCCGGACCCGTCCACGGCGAAGGTCGGCGCCACGGTCACCGTCACCAACCAGGACGGGACCGATCACTCGCTGACCGCGACCGACGGCTCGTTCGACACCGGCGTGTTTTCCAGCGGGTCCAAGACGTTCACCGTGAGCAAGGCGGGGACGTTCAGCTTCCACTGCAGGATCCACAACTTCATGACCGGGACGCTCACCGTCACCAGCTGACGGGGGCCTGATCCGACGGGGCGACCAGCCCCGTAGAGCAGGCATGAGAGTTCGAATCTTCGCCTCCGTTGCAGCCATCAGCGTCGCCCTCGGCGGTTACCTACACCTGCAGATCTGGCGGGGTGGGTACCAGTTCGCGCCCGTGAAGGAGATGTTCCTTCTGAATGTCGGAATCTCCGGAGCGGTCGCGGTGGCCCTCCTCCTGCACCCCCGCAAGCTGACCGCGGCGGCCGGGCTGCTGCTGTCCTTCGGCAGCCTGGCGGCTTTCGCGCTCAGCCGGGGACCGGGGCTACCGACCCTGCATGGGACGTTCAAGGAGATGGCACTGGCGCCGCACAATGTGCGATTCCTGGGCGGCCCGGCGGCACTGCCGCTGTTGGTGGCGGAAGGGCTCGCCATGATCTGTTGCATCGTCGTGCTCGCCAGCCGCCGCAACGCCCCAGCACCGGCGACTTCGAGGGCTTCGGGGTTCCGGTTCCGTCCCGTCGCGGCATAGCCAAGGACACCGGCCTCCGCTGCTCTTAGAGGGCGTCGACGACCGTCCCGAGACCGGGGATGCGCAACAGTGCCGGGTTGTCGATGACGCGCCGGATGGCACCGTGGGTCGAGATCCCCTCGGCCATCATGAGGCGCACCAGGTTGCCCACCACGACCGGCGCCGCGAACGACGTCCCGCTCCACTGCGCCCAGCCGTCGAAGTCGTCGGGGTCGTCGCCGTACGGCCCAACCTCGGCAGGCCCGTCGAAGACGAAGAATGAGCTGAGCAGGTCCGACCCCGGGGCGCAGGCATCCACCCACTCCCCATAGTTGGTGAACCAAGCGGGGCCGTTCGGGCCCAGGGCACCCACCGCCACGACGCCGGGGAGGGCAGCGGGGAAGGCCGGGCGGGAGGTGGCGTCGTTGCCCGCGGAGGCGACGACGTGGACCCCGGAGTGCTGGATCCGTCGGATGGTCCATGCCATGAGGAAGGGCTCGTCGAGCACATAACCGCCGAAGGACAGGCTGAGAATGGTTCGATCTGGCTCGGCGATCACAAGGTGCCGGATCCGCCGTGAGATCTCCCACTCGTCTCCGTCGCCAAAGGTGCTGAGCACCCGGTGAACGGTGATCTCGCAACCGGGAGCGATCTGGGCGATCACTCCGGCGATAAAGGTCCCATGACCCGCAGTTGGGTCCAGGTACTCGTCGTCGTCCTCGTCGGGGAAGTCGATGTCGGCAGGGTCCGCAGGAGATATCCCGCTGCCGAGCATTCCCGGCCGGAACTCCTCGGCCGCCAGGCCTGTGTCGAGGACGATCACCCTCGGGCTACCGGCGACGAGATCGCGATGGATCCGGGCGCCGAGGGCCGTGGTTTGGGTATGCCGGGGCGGGGGCAGCGCGCTGCTGTGAGTCGGTTCAGTGTGGCTCGTGCCCGCCACTGAACTCCCGTACACCGGGCTGCCATACACCGGGCTGCCGTACACCGGGCTGCCATACACCGGGCTGCCATACACCGGGCTGCCATACACCGGGCTGACATACACCGGGCTCCCATACACCGGACTCCCATACACCGGACTCCCATACACCGGACTCCCATACACCGGACTGCCGTACACCGGGCTGCCGTACACGGGGCTCCCGTACACCGGGTTGCCGGACACTCCCGAGTGGGAGAAGTACACATGGTTCGGCTGGGAAATGATGCCGTGGAGCCGCAGTTCCTCGACCAGGAGTACGGGGTCGTCGATGTTGGTCAAGCGCGAGAACGGGCCGATCGTCGCTTCCTCGAGCTGGGCATCGGGGAAGAGCGTCCGTGCGATCGTCAAAGCCTCAGCGCCACTGGTCGTGAGGACCTCGCGGGGCCGGTAGGCGAAGGGCAAGCCATCAGTCGTTTCTGCGAACGTCACCCGGTGGGTCCATGGACCCGACGGCCGCGACGGCTCTACCTCCCCTCCAGGCGAGTCGCCGCCGCCTCCATCCCCGCCGCCCCCGCCGTCGCCACTGCCGCCGTCGCCACTGTCGCCCCCGCCGGCGCCCCCACCAGCGCCGCCCGAGCGTTCGTATCCCCCCGATGGGGACGTGCCGGCACTCTCAGGCGTTTGGTCGACCGTGTCGCTCATTGCACTCCCCTTGTCGCATAGTCGAGTTCCGCAGCGCCGCCTGGATACATACGAATGTGTACGATCCGCCCAGCGTGTCGCTCGCAGATGCTCTCACGAAGCTTCGGGAGCTCGCAGAGCAGCGACACCGGGATCCACTGGTCAGCCTCGACGGGGCGCGCACCATCCTCGGGGCCACCGACGATCCCGAAGTGGCGGGCCCGGCGCTCCACGTCGTCGCCCTGGCGCAGCACGAGCTCGGCAATGAGGTCGATGCCGTGTCGACGTTCCAGCATTCCATCGCCATCACCGCCGAGCTTGGCCTCGCCGACTGGGAGGCGGTCGCGCGCTCCGGCCTCGCGGTCTCGCTCGTGGCGCTTGGTGATGCCACAGGCGCCGAACGCGAGATCGCCCGGGCCCAGTTCCTGTGGTCGCCGGCCACCAGGGGCGTGGTCTCCATGCGCCACGGCGTGGTGCTGCAACGGACGGGGCGGCTGAGCGAGGCGCTCACCGTGTACCAGCGAGCCCTGCACTGGCTGCGGGAAGTCGGCGACGAACCCTCGCAGGCAGTCGTGCACCTCAACGAAGGAATTCTCCACGCCTACCAGGGCCACCGCGCGGCCGGCCTCGAGCACTTGTCGCGGGCCGAGCACATCGCCCGCGAGCGGGATCTGCCCGTCCTCGTCGCGATGGCCACCCACAACCTCGGATTTGCACTCGGCCGACTGGGCGAGCTTCCCGACGCCCTCGCGGCGTTCGCTCGAGCCGAAACCGCCTACACCGCGCTCGGCAATCCACCGCGTCTGGTCGCGGTGCTCGAGGCCGATCGGTGTGAGGCCCTGCTGCTGGCAGGGTTGGTCGCCGAGGCCCAGGCGGCTGCCACCCGGGCGGTCGAAGCGCTGGTCGTGGTGGGTGATCAGGCCCACCTCATGGAGGGCCGCCTCCTCCTGGCCCGGGCCCTGCTGACCGGCGGCGACTACCACGAGGCAGCCGAAGAGGCGACGCGGGCCGCCAAGGGGTTTGCCAAGGCGGCCCGCTTGCCGTGGGCCGCCCTGGCGAGGTACGTGGCGATCCAGGCGGAGGTCCTCGAGAGTCAGGAACTGGGGGCACCTTCGACCCGACTGCTGCAGCGTGCCCGGCGGATCGCGGGTGAACTCGATGCCCAGGG
>JAUTXM010000252.1 GCA_030838025.1 Acidimicrobiaceae bacterium | reverse complement strand
CCGCGGGACTGTTCACCGTCGCGGTGCCCCACGCCTTGACGGTCGACCTCGACTTGTCGGCCGCCGATGTGCTCGTTGCGTCGCTCGATGACCTGACGCTGAGCGAGGTGCTGGGGCAGGCCCGGTCCCGCTAGCCCGGGCCGGCGGTGGCCCGGGCCGGCGGTTGCCCAGCTGGCGGCGCGCTGCGGGTATTGGGCGCGATCCTGGGGGCGGCGCATCGGCCCGCTACCGTGGGGCGGGGCGGTTCTGCGAACGGAGTCACGATGAGAAGGATCTTCCTGGTGATCGGTGCCGCCGTGTGCACCGCGCTGCTCTCCCTGGCTCCTCTCCCGAGTGCGGGAGCCACCGTCGTGCTCACCCAGCTCAGCAACGACCCCTACACCAACAGCAGCAGCATGCATCAGACCGAGGTGGAGCCCGACATCTTCTCGTTCGGGCCGACGGTCGTGACCGCCTTTCAGGTGGGGCGGTTCTCCAGCGGAGGGTCCTCCAATATCGGCTGGGCGACCTCGGCCGACGGAGGCAGGACCTGGACCAATGGGTTCCTGCCAGGCATCACGATCTTCGCCGGGGGCAGCTACGACCGCGTCAGCGACCCTGCGGTGGCCTACGACGCGGCACACCATGTGTGGCTCATCTCGTCCCTTCCGCTGACGTCGTCTGTTGGTGCGGGAATCCTGGTCAATCGGTCGACCAATGGCGGCACGACCTGGGGTACCCCGGTCACGGTCGCAGCGAAGGCGGGAGTCGACAAGGACTGGGTGGTGTGTGACAACGGGACCACCAGCCCCTATCGCGGCCACTGCTACACCGAGTGGGACGACAACGGCGCGGGCAATGTCATCTACATGAGCACCTCCACCGATGGGGGAGTGAGTTGGAGCGTGCCTGTGACCACCACCAACCGGGCCACCGGCCTCGGCGGCCAGCCGGTGGTCCAAGCCAACGGCACAGTGGTCGTGCCGATCGACAATGCCAACGAGGGCGCGGTGCTGTCGTTCGTTTCGACGAATGGCGGGCTGAGCTGGTCGGCTCCGGTGACGGTGGCCACCATCACCGACCACAGCGTCGCCGGGAGCCTCCGCTCGGGACCGCTGGTCTCGGCCCAGATCGACGGGGCCGGGAAGGTCTACGTGGCCTGGCACGACTGCCGCTTCGAGACCTCGTGCCAGGCCAACGACATCGTGCTGTCGACATCCACCAACGGGCTGAATTGGACCGCGGTGACGCGCGTCCCGATCGATCCAATCGGCAGCGGCGTCGACCATTTCCTGCCGGGGATCGGCGTCGACCGGACCACGTCGGGATCGACCACCCATCTGGCGTTGACGTATTACTACTATCCGGTTTCCGGTTGTTCCGTTTCCACCTGCCAGTTAGACGTCGGATTCGTGTCGTCGGCCGACGGTGGCGCGACCTGGACCGCACGCAAGCAACTGGCCGGTCCCATGCAACTGCAATGGCTTCCCAACACCACCGAGGGATACATGGTCGGCGACTACATCGCGACCGCGTACGCCAAGGGCAAACCGCGGACCTCGTTCGCGGTAGCCCAGGCACCGAATCCGACGTCGGTGTTCCAAGAGGCTATGTACTCGCCGAGCGGCAACCTGGTCCCGCACCAGGCAACTGGACCGGCGGTGTCGGTGAGTGAGAGTGCCGTGGTGGGCGGTGTGTCCGACCACGCACTGGTCGCTCGCGCGTTGACCAGCCAGTAGCGCGCCCGCGTTCACGTGAGTCTCGGTGTTCATGCGATGGGCGGCGGGCCGGTTCCGCCCACCCGGCCGCGCCCCAATCGATTGGCAGTTCTCCCGACTTTGGCAGTTCTCCCGGACTTAGGACGGCAAAACTGACAAAGTCCGCCAAACTGCCAATCGATTCGCAAGGTCGTCGCTCTCGGTGCGGTAGGTGATCGGGCAAACCGCAGCATTTCGGCGCTCACCTGCCGGTCCGCTGCCTCTCGTCCAGACGACGGAGTACCGCCGCAAGGCCGGCTGATCCGGCGCCTGGCGCCAACTCTCCTCGCACAGCCGGCCGCCATCAATGCCACGGCCAAGCCCAGCGTCGCCCACCACAGGGTCCGGGGCCGAGGACCGTGCCTCGACATGTTCGTGGGGCCGCTACCGGCGTGCCAGACCTACGGTGCCCTCCGAGTTTGGTGCGAGTTAGCGATCCAACCGCTCGACCAGATGGACCGTCACCGGGTCACCCGCTTCCTTTTGGATTGCCTTGCGGATATCGGCCTTGACGGGCAATTTGTGAGTTCCGTCACCCAACGCCATAAATGAACTCTGGAACGGATGACCGTCAATGGTCCCTCGGACCTTTACCAGCCCCCGCGTGCCAAAGAATTCGGCCGAGCCAGGCATGACCACAAAAGTCCAGCCTCCCTTGCTGGCGCTCTTCTGGAGTGTGGCGGTGAACTGTCTCGGCAAATTGGTGAGGTATTCGCTCGATGTCGCCATCGGTTCAGCGTTGCTCGACGATCTCGAGACCGTTGCCGTCCTGGTCGCGGAAGGCGAACATCGGCGGAACTCCTTCCCAGCGCAACACCTCGTCGGCATCCACCCCGCGTTCCAGCATGTAGGCGTGATCGGCGTCGGCGTCGGGGGTCGTGAAGCGGATGCCGGTTTCAATGCCGGTCGGTAAACCATCATGCGACAGGACGAGGGCGATCGTCGTCGTCGCCCCCGGTGGCGCGACTTCGATCCACAGCCGCCCACCACCCATTGGCGCTACGAGGCGCTTTTCGAAGCCCAGCGTGTCGACGTAGAACGCAATCGCCCGGTCTTGATCCGAAACAGGGACGCCAACGGTCCGTACGTCGGCGATCCCCGTCGTTTTAGTGGTCATCATCCATCTCCTCGCGTTGGCTCCCGACGCTGATGTCATTGAGACTGCGGCTGCGTGCGGAACTCATCGGTTTGGATCGGCGCCTAACGCTCCTGCGGGCCGGCGACCATCAGGTACCGACGGAACCACTCCAGGATGATCTCTGCCCGCATGACCCGGTGGCGGGGCGAGCCTGAACGCGACAACTCATGGCTCTCACCGGGAAAGCACACCATCTCCGGTTCGCGTCCGAGCAGTCGCAGGGCGACGAACAACTGCTCCGCTTGGTTGAGCGGGCAGCGGAGGTCGTCGGTGGAATGCATGATCAAAAGCGGTGTCGCGATCGACTCGACATAACTGATCGGTGATTGCCGGAGGTAGGCCTCGGGGTCGTCCACATGAGACACCCCGACAAGGGTTCGGAAACCCGAGGCGGCATCGGAGTTGCGCTCCAGGTCGAGCAGGTTGTTGGCCGCTCGCTCCGAGCACGCTGCCTTGAATCGGTCCGAGTGCCCGACCATCCACGTCGTCATGTAGCCGCCGTAGGAGCCCCCGAGCACCCCGAGGCGGTCGGGATCAAGAAAGTCGAAACGGTCGAGCGCAGCATCGACGACCGCCATCAAGTCGTCGTAGTCCACGCCGCCCCAACCCGAACCCGGATCCTCGGACGCTTCGGGCCAGCGGATGGCCCGAGCCGATGCCTCGGTGCCGCCCGACGAACCCCGCGGGTTGGCGTACACCACGGCAAAGCCAGCGCCCGCCTGGATCTGAAACTCGTCGAAGAACCGGTTCCCGTACTGGGTAAATGGCCCGCCGTGGATGTTGAGCAGGGTCGGGTAGCGCCGACCGCCCCCGAGTTCGGCCCCTACCGGTGGCACGAGCCACGCCGGGACCGTCGTGCCGTCGGGCGCGGTCGCGGTGAAGGGAATCGAAGCCACCAACTCGGTGGTGGCAACGAAGGGCGCCCCGAGCTCTGTGACCTGGCGTTCCTCACTGGTCGTCAGGTCGAGGACGAACAACTCCGACGTCGCGGTCGGCGTCGAGGCGCAGAACACCACCGTGTCGCCGATGGCGTCGAAGCCGGTCACTTCCCGCTCGCCCGCCACGACCGGGCCCAACGGATCAGTGCGGTACAGGTGGGTGTTGCCGGCGTCCTCGACCCGAAAGAGGATGGCGCCGCCCGCCCAGACCGGCTCGCGGGTGCCTGGGTAGGGCCCGCACTGGCGGTCCAGTTCGGCGGTGAGCAGCCGAGTGCGCCCCGTAGCCAGCTCGAGCACGCCGACTTGGGTGTGGCGGGGTTCGGAGAGGGGTTCGCCGGAAGTGAGGTAGGCGATCGTTCGGCCGTCAGAAGACCAGGAGGGTGTGAAATGGGCGAGCTTGGTTTTGGTCAGGCGCTGTGGTGCCACCGGACCGCCATCTGGGTCGGGTAGGCCGGTGACGAACAAGTCGGTAGCGAGGTCGAGATCCCAGCGGTCATGCCGACCCGACGAGAACGCCAATTGGGTGCCATCAGGCGACCAGCTCAGGCCTTCGACCTGAGACGGCCCCTCGGTGACTGCTTGGGGCTTCGTCGGTCCGTCGGCCGCCACCACGAACAGCTGACGCACTCGGTCTGCGATCCATCCCACCGAGTCGAGCCGGTAGAAGAGTCGCCGTAGCCGGTGCGGCGGCTGGTCTTTGGCCTTATCGCTGGCGTAGTGCTCCGGATCGCGGAGACGGGCCCCGAACGCCAGCCGGGTGCCGTCGGGTGACCAGGCCAGCTCGTCGACGTCTTCGGGCCAGCGGGCGATCGTCTGGACCGCGTCGGGTTGGCCCGGGCGGCCGATGCGGATCTCGTGGTCGTCGTCGTCCTCGTCGCCGCTGTGCCAGACAAAAGCCAACCTGCCCGACTCGGGCGACCATCGAGGCTTCGAGCTGTTCCCGGCGCCGGCCGTGAATGGCTCCGGGGGCCGCGATTGGTCGACCTGGGCCAGCCACACCTGTGAGCGATAGCGGTTGGCGTCGAGGTCGACGGATGTGACCGTGAATGCCACCTGGCGCCCGGTGGGATCCAAGCGAGGGTCGCTCGCCGCCCGCAGGCGGCCGATGTCTTCGGGGACCATTCCCGTCATAGATCCCAAGGGTGCCGCAACGACCTCTGCGGTACCAACCGGCGTGTCCTCGACCGACGGCCACGGCGTCGTCGGGCAACTGGGTGACGCCAGGCGACGACCTCCTGCTTTGGGGCGTTCACGACCAAGGCCACCGTCTCCGAAGGCGCCACGCCGTTAGTGGCTTCGACGGCCGGCCCGTCGGCGAGGACGGCGACCGTCTATGCCGAGCCGATGACTACATCTTGCGGATGGTGAGGTACCGGCGGACATCCGGGAGCGACAACACAACTGTTGCCCCGATTGCCAAGGTTGCAGCACCGGCTAGAGCCGTCGCGATGATCCCAACACTTCGCATGATTCTTCCTTCGTCGCTGGCTCAACATCAGGCCGGGTGTGTCCACGTCCTGGCCCCATTATTCCCGACTCCTGACCTGCCCGGCGCACGCGATCGCGTCCGGGACCCGGTGGCGGGTCAGCATCATCAACGGAGTCGGCGGCGGGGGAGTGGCGGGGAGCGTCGGCGCGGTCGAAGTTTCACCCCTCGTGGTCGCCTTCCGGTCGACAACCCGCGCCAACCGCGGTACGGCTGGATCGTCTTTCCCTGACACAAGACCGCACACGATTGGACGAGGCGCGAACGCCAACTCGAGCCAGCGCGCTACCGCAAGCTGGCTCGAAACCTGCATCCCGACACCCGGTCGCGAGCGTCGGGAAGGCGCTTCGAGCCGCCTTGGGGACAATCCGTCTCAGGTGTGCGCACGGGCCTCGTTCAGGTACCGACGTAGACCGCGAGGTGCTCACCGGTGAGGGTAGAGCGGGCGGCGACGAGGTCGGCGGGTGTGCCCTCGAAGACGATCCGGCCGCCGTCGTGGCCGGCGCCGGGGCCGAGGTCGATGATCCAGTCGGCGTGCGCCATGACCGCCTGGTGGTGCTCGATGA
>JAUTXM010000199.1 GCA_030838025.1 Acidimicrobiaceae bacterium | reverse complement strand
CTGATCTGGCCCGTCACCACGCCCTGGTAGATGAGATCCATCCGGTGCTCCACGCTGCCCATCCCATTGGGAATCTTGCGGAAGTCACCGAGACCGATCTCCTTCTGCTCCTTGAAGCAGAACGGGCAGTGATCGGTGCTGACGACCGCCAGCTCGTTGGTGCGCAGGCCTTTCCAGAGATCGGCCTGGTGGTGGGCGTGGCCGGTGCGCACCGGGGGTGAACAGACCCACTTGGCGCCCTCGAACCCCGGCTTGGCCAAGGTCTCCTCGAGTGTCAAGTACAGGTACTGGGGACAGGTCTCGGCGAAGACGTTGGCCCCGGTGTGGCGGGCTGCCGCCACCGCCTCCAGCGCCTCGGAGGCGGACATGTGGACGATGTACAGCGGGACGTTGCCGGCCACGCCGGCCAACACACAGGCCCGATGGGTGGCCTCGCCTTCGAGCACCGAAGGCCGGCTCAAGCCGTGGTACAGCGGGTCGGTCTCCCCCCGGCTGACGCATTGGGCCGCGAGGACGTCGATGGCAATGCCGTTTTCGGCGTGCATCATGATCGTGGCGCCGATGTCGGCGGCCTTCTGCATCGCCTTCAGGATCTGGCCGTCATCGGAGTAGAACACGCCCGGGTACGCCATGAACAGCTTGAAGCTGGTGACGCCTTCGTGGGCGACCAGTTCGTCCATGGCCTTCAGCGCGTCGTCGTCGACGCCGCCGATGATCTGGTGGAAGCCGTAGTCGATGGCGCAGTTGCCGTCGGCCTTGGCGTGCCACAGGGCGAGGATGTCCTGGACCCGCTCCCCGGTGTGATGGGTCGCGAAGTCGATGATGGTTGTGGTGCCGCCCCATGCCGCGGCACGCGTGCCGGTCTCGAAGGTGTCGGCCGACATGGTGCCGCCGAAGGGCATCTCCATGTGGGTGTGCACGTCGATGCCGCCCGGGATGACGAACTTGCCGGTGGCGTCGATGTCGCGGTCGGAAACGACTCCCTGGGACGCCGCGGCTCCAGGGGCGTACAGGGCCGCGATGGTCTCGCCGTCGATCAGCACGTCCATGGGCGTGGCGCCGGTCGAGGAGACCACGGTGCCGTTGCGGATCAGGATTGTCATGACCCCTCCTTCAGCCGGCTGCGCCGACCTCTTCGATTGCCGCTTCGATGATGTCCAGTCCTTCGCCGGCTTCGGCCGCGGTGAGCGACAGCGGCGGCGCGATTCGCAGCACGTTGCCGTACAAGCCACCCTTTCCGATGAGTAGCCCCCGCCGGCGGCACGACTCCATAAGGGCACCGGCGGCTTCGGGCCACGGGGTGATGCCGCCCGGCCGGCACGTTTCGATCGCCAGCATCAGACCCCGGCCCCGGATCTCGGCGATGTACCCGAAGCGATTGGTCAGCGGCCGTAACCGCTCGACGAACAGGTGCCCCATCTTGAGGGCGTTGCCCTGCAGGTCACGCGACAGCAGGTAGTCGAGGTTGGCCAGGGCCCCGGCGGTGGCCAGCGGGTTGCCACCGAAGGTGGAGATGGAGTTGGCCGTGATGCAGTCCATGATCTCGGCCCGGGCCACGACGCCTCCCAAGGCCAGCCCGTTGCCGACTCCCTTGGCGAAGGTGAGCAGGTCGGGGACCATGTCATGCGCCTGGTAGCCCCAGAAGTGGTCGCCCGTGCGGCCCCATCCGGTCTGCACCTCGTCGGAGACGAACAGGATCCCGTCGCGGTCGAGCACCTCCTTCATAGCCCCGAAGAAGCCGTCGGGCGGCACGGCGAAGCCGCCCACCCCTTGGATGGGCTCGGCGATCATGCAGGCCACGTCGCCTGAGGTGCACATGTCGAGCACATCGCGCAGGTCCTGGACGCACGCCGCGGTGTAGGCCGCGTCGTCGAGGCCCCGGTAGGGCGAACGCAGCCGGTACCCGCCGTGGACGTAGGCGACGCTCAGCCCCGACAGGGAGGTCGGCGACCACGACCGGTTGCCGGTGATGGCGATGGCGCTGAAGGAGCGGCCGTGGTAGCTGTTGCGCAGGGCGAGCACCTGATTGGATTGGCGAAAGCAGGTGGCGAGCAGCAGGGCGGCGTCATTGGCCTCTGACCCCGACGGCGTGAAGAACACCTTGGCGTCGGGTATGCCGGACAGTTCCCCGATGCGTTCGGCCAGCTCCACCATCTGATGGGACAGGTACAGCGTCGAGGTGTGGAGGAGCTTGCCTGCCTGTTCACGGATGGCGTCGACCACCTCGGTGACGCCGTGGCCACTGATGGTGGTGAGGATGCCGCCGAAGAAGTCCAGGTACCGGTTGCCGTCGGTGTCCCAAACGTGACGGCCTTCCCCACGGACCAGCTCGATCGGCCGGGCGTAATACAGCGCCAGCCACGACGGGAGCACGGCGCGGTGCCGGGTGGTGAGATCGTCGGCCATTCGATGCGGTCCGCGGTGTCAGGGTCGGGTGAGGTCGCTGTAGGCGTCGGGGCGGCGGTCCCTGTAGAAGGCCCAACGGGCCCGGACCTCGTCGAGCAGGCCAAGGTCGAGGTCGCGCACCACGAGCTCGGCGTTGTGGGCGTCGGCGGGGTCACCCACGAACTTGCCTTCGGGGTCGACGAAGTATGACGTGCCGTAGAAGTCGTCGTCGCCGAGGTCCTCGATGCCGACTCGGTTGATGGCACCGATGAAGTACTCGTTGGCGACTGCGGACGCAGGCTGCTCCAGCTTCCAGAGGTAGGCCGAGAGACCTCGGCTCGTGGCCGACGGGTTGAACACGATCTCGGCGCCATTCAGTCCGAGTGCCCGCCACCCCTCCGGGAAGTGGCGGTCGTAACAGATGTAGATCCCGACACGGCCGACCGCGGTGTCGAACACGGGGAACCCGAGGTTGCCGGGCCGGAAATAGAACTTCTCCCAGAATCCCTTGACCTGGGGTAGGTGGGTCTTGCGGTACTTGCCCAGGTAGGAACCGTCGGCGTCGACGATCGCCGCGGTGTTGTACAGCACGCCTGGCTGCTCCTGCTCGTACATCGGCAGGATCATGACCATGTTGAGTTCGCGGGCCAGCGCCTGGAACCGTTCGGTGGTCGGGCCCGGGATCGACTCGGCGTACGCGAAGTAGGCGGAGTCCTGCACCTGGCAGAAGTACGGGCCGTAGAACAGCTCCTGGAAGCAGATGACCTGGGCGCCTTGGGCAGCCGCGTCATGGGCGTACTCCTCGTGCGCCTTGATCATCGTCTCCTTGTCACCGGTCCATGTGGTCTGGACCAGCGCAGCGCGAATCGATCGGCTCATCGAGCCCTCCTCTCTCGGCTGGCAGGCCAAGCAGTCCACCAGCCCCGATGGTCAATGCTAGGAGGTTGTTTCGGACTTGGACGCCCGAAGGGTGGCCGGGGCGGCCGGTACGGCCGGTACGACCGGGAGGCCGGGGACGACCGGGAGGCCGGGCACGTGGCCCTGGATGACCAACAGGTGCGTGGTTCCCCCGAGACCTGCTGGCAGACCGAGTACCGGCCGCTCAGCCGTCAGTCTCCGTCTCCGCCACCGGTTCGGGGGCCGAGGGCGTTTGCTCGAAGATGTAGTACGCCGCGATTGCACCATAGAGCGCGAGCGCCAACGGCGCGCTCAGAAAGGCGATGCCCGCCGCGACCAGGTAGACGGTGTTGCCGAATCCGAAGCGCAGGATCGCCTTGCGGGCCTCCGCGGGTTCTAACTCCTGTCGGAAATGGCCGCGACGAATGGACCAGACAAAGATGCTTCCGAAGCTCAGGCTCATACCTTCGAGCACAAATCCATAGAGCGCGGCCGCGAGATGGGCGTCGTTGCCACCCGCTCGAAGATAGGTGGCCATTGTCGAGGTGGCGAACGGGATGACCACCACGAAGAGCAATAGGAGCAGGTTCAGGAACAGCACTGTCCGGTCGATCTGAGTCAGCGTTTTGAACAGGGCGTGGTGGTTGACCCAGATGATGCCGATGGTGAAGAAACTCACGAAATAGGCCGCGACCACCGGCCAGCGGCCCGCGAGCTGGTGCGCCAGCGATCCGTGTCCCGGTCCGGGACCGTCAATCGACAGGTTCAGGGCCAGCAAGGTGATCGCGACGGCAAGGACCCCGTCGCTGAAAGCCTCCAATCTGGCGCTGTCGCCAGTCACCGCCATCGACCCGCTCCAATCACCTGGGGCTGAACACCGTTCGTTGGCTCCGTTGGCCGGCTGGATACACCGAGGTCATACTGACACCTGGCGGCCAGGACTGGCGCGATCCCGGATCGACCGACCGCGATCGGCGGTTCTTCATGCACTGCCGCGCGAACTCCAGTCGGTGGCAAGGCGTCGGGCCCGTCAGTGGCGCCGGCGAAGGCACCACTGGGACCGGCGATCGACTCGGGGGTCCACGGTAGGGCGGCGACATGGCCGGTACTGGTTGTGCGACGGCGGCCTCACGTCGCTCGCAGACCGATCGGGGGGAGCAAGGTCGTAGCGCCAGCGGCCAGGATCGCCGGCTGGCCACAGAAAACGCCTTTCGCCATCGATCCCCAAGGGTTCTGGATCTGCGCGAATCGAGCGTCGTGGTCTGGCACCGATCTTGTTTTGTTGGCCGGCAATGTCAAGTTGCTACGGCCTTTTGTCCGTATTTAGCGGAAACGGTGTTGTCGCCGAAACTGCTCGTATTTGTCGCCTTTGTGAACGCTTGTTAATATTTCGCTCTTCGGGGGCGTTTCTGGCGGACAGTGCGATTCTGCACGTCGGGGGAAAGGAATTTGGTGTCTAGAACCTGCTCGTCATCGGGCATTGCCATGCGCGGGCGGCAGAGGATTCGGCAACGGTTGCGGCCGACCATGACGCCGCGCCGTCTGCGCTGCGTCCTGTCGACAGCGGGATGTCTCCTCGCTATCGATACGGCGATCCTGATGCTCGGAGCCGTTGGCGCTCCTGCGTCGGCAGCCGTTCCAGTGTCGTCAGCCCGTCCCACCGACTTCAGACTCCTGGGCTCCGCCATCACCGAATCCATCCGCAGCGGGGCGGCGCAACTGACCTCGGAACCCTCCTCGGTCTCGACCCTTCCGAGGGGCGACGAAGTAGCCGGGCGGCCCTACGCTGGGCCCAACGCCCCCGGACCGGCGACACCCCCGGATCCAGCGGCTGCGGCGGCCCCGGCGAGCCACGCTGCGCTGCCGGCGGTCCCGGGAACCGCCCTGTCGTCGCCGGCGGGACTCCCCCTGCCGCGGCAGTATCTGCGGAATGGCAGCATCGACGGGGGCGTCGACTACTTCGCACCTGGAGGCACGCCGTTGCTCGCCATGGGTACCGGCGTGATCATCCGCGAGGGCATCTCGGGGTTCGGACCGAACGCTCCGGTGCTTCAAATCACGAGCGGGCCGCTCGCCGGCCGGAAGGTCTATTACGGCCACGCCGGACCGGACCTCGTACCGGTGGGCGCGCACGTCGTGGCCGGTCAGCAAATCTCCGTCGTAGGCTTCGGCAGAGTCGGGATCTCAAGTGGGCCCCATTTGGAGATCGGCTTCTACCCACCGACCGGACGCACTGGCGGGGGGGCAATGCTGGCGTGCATCAACCAGTTGCTGGCCCAGCTCAGGCGTTAGAGCGGTCACGCCGCCCTTGGGAACAGACAGCCTTCCGCCGTCCGAGTCGCTGGCGCCGATCACAGGGATGCTGCTTCGGTGGACGTGGCTGCTCGCCGAGACAACCAAGGTCGAAGCTCCGTTGGCCTCGTCGGACGTCGCCGGCGTCAAGGGCGGCTGCGAGGCGCCAAACGTCGCTGCTATGGCGCAGCGCGCCGCCCGGATGGGCCCCGCCGACCATGCCGGGCCGAGCGCTATCGTCGACTCTGCGGCGCCGTCAACGGATCGAACCTTTGACGTGCCAGTGACCAATACCGGCGATCGAAACCAGGTGATCGACCCGGTGGTGCAGGTCCTCGGGCCGCCGGTCGCGTCCGGCACCGCCCACGTCCACCTCGACCCCGCGCACGATCCGACCTTCGTCGGGCCGACGGGCAAGCCGCTCGCCTACCAGACCGCGACGTTCACGGTCCCAGCGCACGCCGACCACCTCAGCGTCCGCGCCGCCGGCACCGACGGTCAACAACAAGCCGCGATCCGGCTGACGCTGCTCACCCCTGACAGAACCTGGGCCGGGTGGTCGAGTCCGAGCCCCCCGTATGCGCCCTACGCGCAGGTCGAGCAAACGCAACCTGCCGCGGGCGTCTGGACCGCAGTGGTGTGGACGACGGCCAATGACGCCGGCTGGCGCGGTGCGGTCGGTCTCGACTGGAGCGCGTCACGGCTGCAGTCATCCCGAGTC